>JAEYUU010000687.1 GCA_023429545.1 Verrucomicrobiota bacterium | reverse complement strand
CCATCTGGATGCGGCCCGCGCGGTTGATTGATGATTCAGACTTTTTCGACGCAGCTTACAGCATCGCCTGCACCTGCTTCTGCAGTTTCACGATGTCCTCGGCAAACTTCCGGATGCCCTCCGCCGTCTTGTCCACGGCCATGGGATCCTCGTTGAAGAGCCAGCGGAAGCTCTTTTCATCCAGCTTGATGCGCTCCAGCCTGGCGGCCTTTGCCGCTTCCGCGTTGAGCTTGGGCGTTATGGGTTCATTTGCCGCAGCCAGTTCACCCAGCAGGGCGGGGCTGATGGTCAACAGGTCGCAGCCGCACAGTTCGGTGATTTCACCCTTGTTGCGGAAGCTGGCGCCCATGACCTCGGTCGTGTAGCCGAAGTGCTTATAGTAGTTGTAGATCTCGGTGACCGACTTCACGCCGGGATCTTCCGTGGGGGCGAAGTCTTTGCCGGTGCTCTTTTTGTACCAGTCGAGGATGCGTCCCACGAAGGGGGAGATGAGCTTGATGCCGCCCTCGGCGCATGCGACGGCCTGAGGGAGCGAGAAAAGAAGCGTCAGGTTGCAGTTGATGCCCTCTTTCTGGAGGATTTCAGCGGCCTTGATGCCTTCCCAGGTGGACGCGATCTTGATGAGGACGCGCTCGCGACCGGTGCCGGCCTTTTCATAGAGGTCAATGATGTGGCGCGCCTTGGCCAGGGTGCCTTCCGTGTCGAAAGAAAGGTGGGCATCCACTTCGGTGGACACACGTCCGGGGACAATTTTCAGGATTTCCTGCCCGAAGTTCACCAGGATGGCATCAATCACGGAGTCCACGAGCTTCTCTCCGCTGAGGGAGGAGCCCTTGTGGTCCGTTACCGCCTTGTCGACCAGCACCTTGTACTCAGCCTTCTGTGAGGCGGCCAGGATGAGTGAGGGATTCGTGGTGGCATCCTGGGGCTTGTAGGCCTTCATGGCCTCGAAGTCACCGGTGTCCGCCACGACGACGGTATGCTGCTTGAGCTGGTCGAGTTGATTCATGTCGAGAATAGCGGGAACCAACATAGGGGGAAGAGGGGGCGATGCAAGGGACGAGTGCGTCGCAAAGAATTCATGGAATGGGTGAATCGGACTCATTCCGTGGGGAAACGGGAGCGCCAGAACGCTGCCCCACTCCCTAACCTCCATAATTATCAGAATTTAGATTGCTTTAAAGGACAATTTAGATAGGCTTTACGAGTTCTTAGGCATCCTTGCATATGATTCAACCTCAAAGCTGCCAGCTTGAGGAGGCGGCTGACCCATCCACGCCTCCGATTCGCTTGCATGAGCTTGCCCGGAATGGCGGAGCCAGGGAAAAGAGGGCTGTGGCTGCGAATCCCAATGCGTCCACGGACCTGCTCGTATGGCTGGCCCGATGGCACTGGGAGCCCGTCCTGCGGAATCCGGTGCTGCCTCTGCTGTTGATGGAGGACCCCAATTTCCCTGCGAAACTCCCCGTCATCGCGCTGCGGGAGATTTTGAAGATGGAGGAGCCTCCCCGGGAGTTTCTGACGCCGCTGCTTCGCCATCCCAACGAGGAGATTCGTGAAGCGGCGCGGCTGCACCGGACCAGCAGGGCGACCCGGCACTCGATCGTCGCGGAGCAGGAGGAAGAGAAGCCATCCTTTGGCCTCCAGCTACGTGGGGGAGCGGCTCTTGCTGAGGTGGTTACCTTGGGGCTGGCTCCCACCTGGCTCCTCCTTGCGGCTCTGGAGTCCTCGGAGATTGGCCTGCGCATGCGTGCCGCGAAATGTGTGCTGGAGCAGGGGCCTGAGGGGCCGTTGCACGGGCGCATGCAGCTCCTCATGGATGCGGGCGCGGACTCGCAACTGCGCTTCCTCGGCAAAGGCCGGCGCGACATGGAGCCTGAGAACCTCGCGCTGCTGGCGGCGGGCGGACCCTTCGCGCGCCGGCTCGCGGCGCGCCATCCACGTACGCCCGCGGACTCCCTCATGAAGCTGGCCGGGGTGCATGGCGAGTTCATGGTGCGGTGCTGCGCCGCGAAGAATCCCTCCACCCCCGTTCCCACGCTGGTTTCCATGGCAGGGAACCACGACTGGCGCATCCGGCAGGCCGTGGCAAAAAACAGGCAATGTCCCGCCTCCCTCCTCGACCAGCTTGCCGCGGACCCGGTCATGGAAGTCCGCGCCGCCGTAGCGGGGAATGCCACGGCTTCCCGTGCGACCCTTGCCCGGCTGGGCGTGGATGTGGAGCCCGAAGTCAGGGTCATGGTGGCCCGCCATTCCGCCACCGAGGAATCGATGCTGCATGTCCTGAAAAAGGACCCGGATGATGAGGTCCGCCGCACCCTGGCAAAACGCCGTGAGGTGCCCGTGGACATCCTCCGTGAACTCATGCGGGATGGAGACAGCTACGTCCGCATGCTTGCCGTGCGGAACCGCGCCATGCCGGGAGATGTGGATGTGCGCCTGCACCGCCACTTCCAGCAGACTCCCATTGGTGGCACCCTCATCGGGGCCGCCACTCCGGTCGATGCTCCCACCACCGCCCAGGAGCAGGATTGGAAGCGCCTCATGGATCTGTTCCAGCGTCGTGAGGTCACAGAGGCACACCTGCGGGAGGCCGCAGCCCATCCCGACCCGCTCCTGCGCGCCCGTGCCGCGTCCTGCGAACTTGCGGACGAGGACCTCCTCGCCCAACTGGGCAGGGATCCTTCCGAAGCGGTGCGCTCCACCGTGGCTGCGAATGTGAGGGCCTCCCTCGCCACCCGCCTGGCACTCGCTGAAGACGCGCATCCCCAGGTGCGCGGC
>JAEYUU010000664.1 GCA_023429545.1 Verrucomicrobiota bacterium | reverse complement strand
ATCCAGTGCTCCGGCTTTACGCAGATCCAGTCGCCACCTCCATTCACCGGACGGACGTTACGAGCACCCATGAGGAAGCCCTCGTCGGGACCGCGCTCGGGGAAGGGGCCATGGGTCTCCTCCCGGGTTTTTGCGTGATCGTGCTCACCTCCATAGGGGCCTCCACGGAAGATGATGCGGTTGGGCCGCCCATCGCTGCTGGCACGCATGGGTGTGACCCAGCACACGGAATTGCCTGAGAGGAAAAGCAGGTTCACGCCCGCATCACGCATCACCTCCACGCTACGGTACTGACGGATGTCCCAGTATTCGTCGTGTCCCACGCTCAGGAAGGCCTTGCAGCGCAGGCCCCTGTCTGGAGTGAGCATGTCGCTGTTCGAGCAATAGCTCACATCATACCCGTGTTGCTCCAGCCAGTAGGCCATGGGAAACTCGAACGGCAGGAACTCACCCGATCCCACCGTAAGAGGATCATTGACGATCCCGGTGTACTGCGCTTCCCGTCCGTAGGGACGATCAAAGCTCACGTCCGCCCACGGGCCCTGACCTCCCTGGGGATGGGTGTACAGGGAAAAATCGCTTGGCCAGCGATTGTACGCCTGCCAGGTGTTGTCACTGCATTGGAACAGGATGTCCACCGGACGTTCATCGCGCACGATGAAGGTGACATAGCTCTGCCAGTACGCTTCATCCGCCGCCTCGGGAATGGTGGTCATGCGCCCAACATAAACACCGCTTGGCCAGTCGGCGGGGATGGGCAGCGTGAGGGTGGGGGACCATTTGCACTCATGGATGTTCTTCTCACCGGGCGCTGGCGTGGGCTGGGTACGCGCTTCAAGCGGTCCAAGTTCCTGCATCTTCCGCGCACCCTTCCCGCCGTAGTAGCCGAGGCGGAAGATCTCAAGACGGAACTTCCTCGCGGGTTTGGCGGAGACCATGATATCCAACGTCTCACCGGCGAGCACACTTTGGCGCGAGCAGTAGCCTTCGATCCATGGGGAGCGGAAGTTCTTTCCATCCACACGCACACGCGTCAGCTGCCAGTCGAGAGATCCCGGTTTGGCATTTTCAGTCTTGATCAGGTCAGGCTGGGCGGTCGGCGCTGCCGCTTTGGACTTCACGCCAAGCTGGGCGGCCATGGAGGCTGCTCCAGTGGCCGCAATGAAGTGGCGGCGATTGATGGTGGGAAGAGTGCTCATTCCAATGGTGGTGGCTCGGCGAAGTTTCGCGACCAGTGCGAAACAGCTACGGACGCTCGCCAGTACTCCTTCGATGGGTGTACAGAAGTGGGGGATCCTGTCACCTTTGTACGCACCACGCTTCTGTGAAACAAGGCATCGCGTTTCTCGGACAATAACGTCCTGCCTTATTTTGAGTTTTCGGTAGGAGGGCGTCATCCCCTGAACGGGGGATGACGACATTGCCAAATGATCCTGGCAGAGGACGTTCCGTCTTGATGCCTCTGTCCCTGTACCGCTGTTCTGCTGCCGTAGCCGTGTTCGCCTGCGCCCCGGTGCAGGTACAGGCCGCGGCCCCCAACGCGGATGCGCTCCCGAAGCCCGTCACCGCTGCGGTGTGGCATTTCGATGGTGAGGATGTCTTGGGTCGCTGGCCAGCCACGACGACGGGGCCGCGACCTCCCTTGCATCCTCTCTTCAATAGTGACAATGCCGCGGCGGAATTTCGCTCCGCGGCTGACCAGCTTCGGGTCCCAGGTGACAAGGCTCCCAGCTTCAAGCACGGCGAAGCGCTCACCTTTGACTTCTGGATATCGCCAGGAGGTTTGAAGGAGAAGCAGCCGGTCTTCCTCCTTGCCAAAGGGGATCCCGACCGTGCCGGCCAGGTGGATGACAACCTGAACTATGGTCTCACCGTGGAGCGCTTGAGTCCCGGCGCTATGCGTATCGGGTTGTGTTTTGCTGCGGAACCAGAGAAGCCGGGTGACATCCCCACCCGCCACCAGTGGTGGAGCGGCAGCCTGGCACTGACCGGCCTGAGTTGGCACCACATTGCGCTGACGTACACCTTTGGCGATCCCACGAGTGTGATGATCTACATCAATGGCAGGATGCAGCTCTTCTCGGGCAAGTGGGAGAAGTCCACGCTGCGAGGTCCGGTTCAATGCGACAGTGATTTGCGCATTGGGGGTGGCACAGGAAAGCAACAGGCCTTCTACGCCGGTCGTGTGGACGCTCTCACCCAGCATCGTGGCGTACTGGATGGGCCGACTATTGAAAAGCTCTATGCGCTGCAGCCGCCTCCACCACCGGTGAAACGCGAGGAGGTGAAGCCGGGCGAGGTGCGCGTGGAACTTTGCACGGAAGGAGTGCCTCCCCGCCGCGAGTGGCCGGATAAGGCACCACCTGTCAGTGAGGTCATGACTGCGGAGGCCTTCGGTTTCTTCGAGCTTCCCCACGTCTATGTTGCGAGCGGGGTTCGCGGCGATCCTCCGGGGACGATATTCCTGAGGGCTTCCGCGCTTGTACAGTTTCCGAAAGGCCGTCACCGCTTGCTGTTGCGTGCTCGTGGCATCTCGCGGCTCCTGATTGATGGCAAGCAACTGCGCGATACTCCAGCGCCGCCCTCCAGCTTGAATGGCCATCACCTGACTTCCGAGCAGGAGACCTATCTGGACCTTGGCCCTGACTTCCGCTTTGCTCCTCCAGGCAATCGTGAGGAATGGTGCGAGTTCGAATCTGCGGGTGACAAACCTCACCTCGTGGTGCTGGAGACTGTGTTCGGCACGGTCCGCCCTGGTCTGGGGGAAACGGTGGTTGCCTGGTCACGGGAAGGGGAGACCAGTTGGCAGTTGCTTGCACCGTCGGGCCGGCACATTCCGTACACCGATGCGGGGTGGGCTGCCTATGAAGCGGAGCAGCGAGTGAATTTGGAACGCATCAACACCGAGCGACGACTGGCCAAACGAGCCGGACAATCCGCTTACTGGGACAAGCGCCGCGATGCCGCGAAGGCATGGCTGGCGCAAACGCCGGACGTGCCGGTGCCACCGCTACCTAAGGGCATGCCCGCTCACAATGCGGTGGATCATTTCCTCGGTGCCCGTATTGCTCAAATCGCACCTGCATACCGGAACGCATCGGGGAATGGGCCGGACTTTTATCATGATATCAAACCGCTGCTGGAGTCCCGCTGCTATGACTGTCATCAGGGCAGCAAGACCAAGGGTGGCCTGCGTTTGGACAAACTCGCCGCAGCTGTGCAAGGAGGGGATTCCGATGGCCCTGCCATCACCCCGGGCAAGCCGGAGTCCAGCGCCCTTCTGCATCGCATTCGATCCAAAGATGAGGACGCCGTCATGCCGCCCAAAGGCGCTCGCTTGACAATGAAGGAAATCACGCTGCTGGAGACTTGGATCGAACAAGGCGCAAACTGGCCGGAGTTCCGTGTGAGCACGCTGGAGCTGCCGCCGCTGACCGACGACATGACCTTTCTTCGTCGTGTGACTCTCGACACGGTCGGTGTGCCTCCCAGCGAAAGTGAGATCCGTGAGTTTCTTGCCGACCCCTCCCCGGACAGCCGGGCCAACGTCGTGGACCGCCTGCTCAAGGATCCCCGCTGGGCGGACCACTGGATGGGCTACTGGTTGGATGTGCTGGCGGAAAATCCCAACCTGCTGAGCGGGAGTCTGAACAACTCGGGCCCCTTCCGCTGGTGGATCTACGAATCGCTGCGTGATGACCAGCCGATGGATGCCTTTGTCACCGAGTTGGTGCGCATGGAAGGAAGCAGCAACATCGGCGGTCCCGCGGGCTTTGCGGTGGCCGGACAGAATGATGCGCCACTGGCGGAGAAGGGCGCCATTCTCGCATCCGCCTTCCTTGGTGTGGAGATGAAATGCGCCCGCTGTCATGATGCCCCGGCCCATGTGTCGAAGCAGGAGGAACTGTTCCAACTTGCGGCCATGCTCAACAAAGCACCGCTCAAGGTCCCGACGACCAGCAGTGTTCCCATGGACAAACTGCACACGGGGGGTCGCAAGCCGCTGATCCAAGTCACGCTGAAACCCGGCTCGCAAGTGGAGGCCGTCTGGCCCTTCGCGCGCTTCTGCAGTGAAGACACCGCCAGGAGCCTGGCCGCCGATCCGAAGAACACGCGCGATCAACTGGCCGCGCTCATCACCGCGCCGCAGAACGAACGCTTCGCCGAGGTCATGGTGAACCGCGTCTGGCAGCGGCTCATGGGGCGTGGCCTGGTGGAGAATCCTGGTGACTGGGAAAAGTCTGAACCCACGCATCCGGAGCTGCTTCGCTGGCTGGCCCGGGAGTTTGTCCGCTCCGGTTACAGTGTGAAGGCGGTGTCACGCCTCATCTTCACTTCCCATGCCTACCAGCGTGCGAGCCTTCCGGAACTGGAAAATGCCGAGCCGCTGTACGTGGGCCCGCCACCGCGCCGCATGAATGCCGAGCAGATTGTGGACTCCCTGTTCGCCACCACCGGCAAGCCCTTCAAGTTGGAAGAGCTGTGCTTCGACCTCGATGGCATCTCCAACATGAAATCCCTCGGTCATGCGCGCCGCGCCTGGATGCTCACCTCTACCTCGAATGAACGCGATCGCCCCAGCCTGACTCTACCACGTGTGCAGGCCGTCATCACGGCGTTGGAAGCGTTTGGCTGGCGCGGCGCCCGTCAATCGCCCGTGACGCTGCGCGAAAGCGATCCCAATGTGCTCCAGCCCGCCGTGCTTTCCAATGGGGCGATGAGCGCTTGGGCAGTGCGCTTGAGTGACGATCATGGCATCACCCAGCTGGCCTTGAAGGAGCAGCCGATGGACGCTTTCATCGAGGCCTTCTATCTCCGCCTGCTCACACGCCTGCCCACGGAGAAGGAGCGTGCAACTGCCAGAGAGTTGCTCAGCCCCGGATATGCAGAGCGCCGGGTGAGTCCTCCTTCCACATTCGTCAAACGCGTGAGGCCCAAGTATGTCACCTGGTCGAATCACCTGGATGGTCCGGCAAACGCGCTGGCGCAAGAGCTGGAGGCGAATGCACGCCGTGGAGATCCTCCCACGACAAAGCTGAGTGCCGACTGGCGTGAGCGCCTGGAGGATCTCCTCTGGCACACGGTCAATCAACCCGAATGGCTCTTCATCCGCTGAGGGATGAGCGCTGACTTCACTTCCGACATTTCCGCTTTTCTCTGCTCATGAACCGGCGTCAGTTCCTTGCTCAAAGCACCGCCTTCGCAGCCGCACACCTGGCGGGCTCCTCGCTGTTGGGATCCTCCACCCCCCTGCATGTGCCGAAGGGCAAGGCGGAGCATTGCATCTTCATCTGGCTCGGTGGCGGCATGTCCCAGCTCGACACCTTCGATCCCAAGCGCCGTGGCAATCCTCGTTCTGCTCCGAAGGTCGCCGGATCGGACTACGCGAGCATCAATACCTCCGTTCCCGGGGTTCGATTCACAGAACATCTTCCGCGCACCGCGAAGGTGGCGGATCGGCTCACGGTCGTGCGTACCGTGAACCACAGCATCACGGACGAGCATGCCTTTGCCACGAACATGGTGCACACCGGTCGCATGATCAGTGGCACGGTCACCTATCCCTCCATTGGCTCTCTGGTAGCTCATCAGCGGGGTGCGGTGTCAGATGCCGTGCCGGCCTACATGCTCATCGGTTATCCAAACGTGAGCCGTGGCCCCGGGTTCCTTGGGCCACGTTACTCCAGCGTCTATCTCGTGGATACCCTGAGCGGTCCGGCTGGTTTTTCTCAACCGGAAGGACTCTCCGCTGCGCAGGTGGCACGCCGTCGCCAGTTCGGCCCCACCACTTCCAGCGGTATCAATGAAAAGGCTCTCGGGCACTATGCTGAACTGCAGGAGCAGGCCCGCCGCTGGGCCGAGCCTGCATTCATGCGGAACTTCAAGCTCGATGAAGAGCCTGCTTCACTGCGCGAAGAATATGGAGGCGAGTTTGGCCAGCGCTGCCTCCTTGCCAGACGGCTCACCCAGGCCGGTGTGCGGTTCATCGAGGTCTCGCACAATCTCAACTTCATCAACGGCACGGGATGGGACACGCATTTCGAAGGCCAGCTCAACCAGCATCTGCTGATTCAGGAGCTCGACGTTGCCCTGTCCGCGTTGATTCGTGATTTGGAAAAGAAAGGCCTGCTCGACAAGACCCTGATTGCCACAGGCACAGAATTCGGCCGTCCGGCGGAGTTCGACAACCGCGGGGGTCGAGGGCATCAAGGCAGCGCTTTCAGCCTCGTGCTGGCCGGCGGAGGGCTGAACCACTGTGGCGCCTATGGGGTGACCGATGATCTCGGGGCCAAGATTGTCGAAAACCCAGTTTCCATTCCTG
>JAEYUU010000575.1 GCA_023429545.1 Verrucomicrobiota bacterium | reverse complement strand
CTGCAGCAGCCAGGAATCGTCCGTGAGGGAGTCGACTCCATCATTGAAGTCGAAGTTGTTCTCGCGGAACTCGAAGCGCAGGCGTTCCTGGAAGTCGAAGGTGACAATCTTCTTCTCAGGCTGGGGCGGGATGACCGCCTTGGCGTTTTTGTCCAGGGATGGTGGACCGGCGAAGGCCGCCGAGGCGACAAGGGTTAGTACCGGCAGAATGAGCGATGGCTTCATGTAGGGTGGGCGGATTGACGGTTGATGTACGGGTTGTCGGTTGTCCTTGTCATGCGGCTGGGAGACTTGCGGGCAGGCCATGGGAGCTGAGATCCGCCGCCATGTCCGGCGAGGGCTTGAACTGCGGATCCTTGCTGGGCCTGAGATGAGAGCGGTCGTTAAGGAAGGTGATGAGATGTTCGCGCAGATCATAGTAGCGCGGATCTTCCATGATGACCTTGCGATCACGCGGACGCTCGAAGGGGATGCGCAGGATGTCACCGACCTCGGCCTCGGGACCGTCGCTCATCATCACCACGCGGTCGCTGAGGAAGATGGCTTCATCCACATCGTGGGTCACCATGAGGGTGGTGATGCGGAATCTGCGCCACAGTTCAAGCAGCACCTGCTGCAGTTCGAAACGCGTGAGCGCGTCCAGCATGCCGAATGGTTCGTCCAGCAGCAGCATTTTGGGCTGGAGCGCAAAGGCGCGTGCAATGCCCACGCGCTGCCGCATGCCCTGCGAAAGCTCGGCAGGATACTTGTGCATGGCATCACCCAGGCCCACCACGCTCAGGTAGTATTCCACAATCTGGCGGCGCTCGGTTTTGCTCGCGGTGAAGTACACCTGGTTCACACCCATCATCACATTTTCGAAGGCGCTAAGCCAGGGCAGCAGGCACGGCGCCTGGAAGACCACACCACGGTCCGGCCCCGCCTCATCCGACTCGCGGCCTGCCAGGATGATGCCTCCCTTGGTGGACTTGCTCAATCCAGCGACGATGGAGAGCACGGTGCTCTTGCCGCAGCCGGAGTGTCCGATGAGCGTGGCAAATTCGCCCTCGACCAGTTTGAGGGAGAAATCTTTGACAATGACCACCTCCCCACCCTTTGCCGTAGGGAATGCCTTCGACAGGTGGCTGATTTCAAGCATCGTTTTCGGCTTGGCACTCATGGCAGGACTTCAATGGTTTCGCGCTTTTCTTCATTGCGGCGGCGCGGTCCGCGGCGGTTCAGGAGCTGCAGGCTGTTCACTGTATTCAGATCTTCCGGCAGGATGTCAGGCAGCGAGAGTTTCCTGCTGACGGTGGAGCGATGTTTCCCCTTGGATTCGAGAAGGAGGTTGATGAGCTGGTTGCGCAGGGCCTTGAACTCCAGTTCGTGGTTGATGGCCTTGCGATCGCGCGGGCGCTCAAGTCCCACCTTGATGCTTCCACCCAGGGTGGCCGGCGTCGTGGGCAGCAGCGGAATGACTCGGTCCGCGAGCAGTAGCGCTTCATCGGGGTCATTCGTGATCCAGACCACCGTCTTGCGCTGGCGCTGCCAGATGTCGCTGATGTCATCCTGCAGGGTCGCGCGGGTGAGCGCGTCCAGCGCGCTGAGTGGCTCATCCAGCAGCAGCACCCGGGAGTCCATTGCCAGGGCACGGGCCACTGACACGCGTTGCCGCATGCCGCCGGAGAGTTCCTTGGGGAAGCGGCCTGCCGCGTGGCTCAGCTTTACCATGCCAATGTGTTTTGCGATGTGCTCGTTCCGTCTTTCTTTCGGCCAGTCGGGAAACACAGCATCGACCGCGAGCGCGATGTTTTCTGTCACCGTGAGCCATGGAAGCAGGGAGTAGTTCTGGAAGACGAGACTGCGATCCGGCCCGGGTCCTGTGATGGGCTTCCCGTCGAGCAGCACTTCTCCCTTGTCCGGCTTCGCCAGGCCAGAGATCATGTTCATCAGTGTCGTCTTCCCCGTGCCGGAGTAGCCGATGATGACCACGAACTCACCCTCTTCCACGGAGAAGTTGATGTCTTTCAAGACATCGTTCCGCGAGCCGTTGCTCCCGTAGCCTTTGCTGACACCTTTCAATTCGATCAATGGCATGGCTTGAATGGCAAAGATTGATTAAGCGGTTTTAAAGCGCCTCTCCACCCCGCTCATAAGGCGGTCGAGCACGAGGCCGACGACTCCGATGGTGAGGATGCAGAGTACGATGCGAGAATAGCTTCCGGCATTGTATTCCTGCCAGAGGAAGCCGCCGACTCCCGGCCGCCCCGTCAGCATCTCCACGGCCACAATAACCAGCCACGCGAGTCCAAGTGAAAGGCGGAACCCCGTGAACATGTAGGGCAGCGTGGCGGGCACGAGCACCTTCCAGAGAGTTTTCATCTTGGAGAGCTTGAGTACCTTGGCCACATTGAGGTAGTCCTGCGGCACGGCGCGCACGCCGACCGCGGTGTTCATCACGGTGGGCCACATGGAGCAGATGGCGATGGTGAAAAGAGCCGCCGCATCAGAGGCGCCAAAGACCGTCTTTCCGGAGCCATCCATCATCTTCACCGAACTGAAAAGCACCAGTCCCAGCGGGAACCACGCCAGCGGTGACACTGGTCGCAGCACCTGGATGATGGGATCGACCGCCTTGGTGAAGGTCTTCGACAGTCCCAGGCAAAAACCAAGGGGAGTGCCTAGAACCAGCGCGATCAAATAGCCCTGCATCACCAGGCTCAGGGATAGCTTGGCGAAGGCCAGGATCCCCTGGTCCAGCTCTCCGCGTTTCGCGAAGGGCTGGGCAAGGTAGGGCTTGCTTGCGGTCCAGGTTTCCCCCGGGGCCGGCAGATCCGGACTGGCCCCGCCCCGCTTGGTCTTGGTGATGGTATCGCCGAAGTCATCGACCTCTTTCGTCGTCGTCACCTTTCCGGCAATTGCCTGCCAGAGGATCAGGAATGCGGCGAACCCCACCAGGGGGAGGAGCATGTCATCCAGTCTGAAACGTTTGAACCAGTGCATGGGAGTACTCAGGCTTTGAGTGATTTGACATCGAAGCTCGCGGCGTAAGCTTCGAGGTCGCTCTTCGGGTCGAAGGTCTTGCCATCAAAGAAGGAATCCGGTGTCTCGCTCAATCCGCCGTGCGTATAACCGATTTCCTTCATGGCCTCTTCGTAGATGTCCGTGCGCATCACCTGCTTGGCCACGCCCTCATAGTCCGGCGCTCCTTCGGTGAAGCCCCAGCGGCGCAGCTGCGTGAGCCACCACTTTGCATACTTGGGCTGCGGGTAGTTGCAGTTGCGATCG
>JAEYUU010000551.1 GCA_023429545.1 Verrucomicrobiota bacterium | reverse complement strand
GTCAATCAGATAGTACTGCAAACCTCGCTCCGGATCCGTGCTGACAATTTCGATGGCCCCTCCCTGGACCCAGCCCACATAACATTCTTCGTTGTAGTAGATCGCGCGGGGTTGGCTGGGGCCGATGAGGGATTTCTGAAGGCTGGTTTTGGAAAAGACCAGGACTTGAGATTCGAGTGGGATGTCCAGTTCACGCAGCAGGCTGCGCAGGAACACCAGATCCGAGGATGAATCCAGATGCACCGTACCCGCGCGCACCTTCTCCCAGAGACGCATCAATGGGTCCTGGGGGATTTTCTCTTCCGAACTGGTGTCGCTTTGCGCGCTGAGTGTCGTGAACCCAAGAGCCGCCACGAGCAGACCACACCGGACGGTTGTATGGAAAGAACGCATGATCAAGGCGGGTCGTGTGATGGCGATGTGCTGTGCGAAGTCTGGTCTACGGGAGGGCAGACCAGCGACTCAACAACCTATACGCGGTAAATAGGTATTGCTAGCACCTATTTAAGGCGCTAGAACGCGACGATTTCAACTGGCTGAAAAGATGCGCACCCGGTCGTCCCGTGGCAGGCCCCGGGGCGCATCCGTTCCTCAGCCTCTCATCCTTTGGTCGCGGAGATGACCTCAGGCGGGGTCGAGGGGATGCCGCCCACCGGTCCGGGCGCTGCGGGGAAGGGGCGGGGCGCCTGGCCGGGCTGTGCAGGCTTGGCGGGCAGTGGTTGACCGTGGCCGGCCTGTCCGGGGGTCGGCTGGCCAGGAGCGGGAGGAACTGGCGGAGCTCCCGATGCTGCGGGAGCAGGGGCAGGGACGGCCGCCACCGGAGGCTGGGCTGGCAGAGGAGTGCCATTCTTGGAGGGTGTGCCGGGTGGCATGGTGACCAGGCCGCCCTGCTCGTTCATCGCCTTCTGCTGGGCCTTGAGGATCTCCGTCTGAATCACCGGCATGATTTCCGCGGTGTAGCCGCCCATTTTCTTCATGGCGGACTTGCCCACTTCTGAACTGTAGAAATCGGCGAGGGCGCTGAGCTCCGTGGCGGTGAAGTGGCGCACCATGGCGTCCTTCATGGATTTGACGAAGGCCTCGTAGTTGAAGTGCTTGGTGAGCAGCTCCTTGAACTTCGCCTTTTCCGCATCCGGCACGGCCACGGCCATCTGCGTGGTCATTTCATCGAGCATCTCCTTGGGCGCGGCGGCCTCGAAGTAACGGTCCGCCTCCTTCGCCCGGTTTTCCGGCGTGTCTTCGATGGCGGGGGCGGAAAGCGCGAACGCACCGCAGCAGCAGAGGAGCAGAAGGGACTTCTTCATAAGCTTGGGGCTTTCCTTTGGTTGTATGAAATCTGCCGTTCGTGACAGGAGTCGTGCAAGATGAAATCGGGGGCAGGCAGCGCCGTGGATGGATGCCGGGTGGGAGGAGGGACGGCGCGTACGGAGGGAAACTCGAAATCGGCCCAAACGAACTATCTTTTTTTGGATGCGCGGCGGTGCCGTGGGATTGGGACATTGCTGATACTAGTGGTGACTGTACACCTAGGGCGATACAAAACAAACGTGAAATCGCGTGTCCATGCCCGGACGGGCACTACACTACGACACTGGTTGCCTGCGCCCTGCAATCGCGCGGTTCCTGCGTCCGCTCGCGCGCTTGGTGACGTCCTCACGCGGGTCGGGGCGCACGCAACACCCTGAGATCCTTCCAGGCGGACTCGCCGCCTCTTGGTAATCGCGCGCCTTCCTTGCGTTCGGGGCCGAATCGCCAGCGCTGGGACGCGAACAGGGACTCGATGAAGGCTTTGGTGCCCAGAGCCCCTCCCCGGGTCATATAGCTGAGCCGGCAGCGCAGCAGTTCGCTCAGCTCCGGCCTGCCGCCACGCTTCAGGCCTTTCTCCACCGCTTTCCGGCTCATGCCCTTGCGCATCACCTTCCCGGTGCGCGGGTCCTGGATTTCCTCTGCCTTGCCGAAGAGCCAGACGCGGTAGCGGGACAGCCATGCGTCGCCGCGAAGCCCCTGCTGCTGCCCGCGATCCACGGTGGCCATGATGGATTTGAGACCCGCGCGCGCAGTCTTGTCCCCGCCCATGGCGGCGCCATAGCTGCTCCAGTGGTAGCGGGAAGGGTCCTTCACCAAACCGGCGCGCACCGGGTTGAGGTCGATGTAGGCGGCCATGGTGGCCAGGGCGCTGCCGCTCTCCACCAGCACGCTGCGGAAACGGTCCTCCCACAGGGTGCCTTTGCGTCCGTGGAGCTTGTTGAACTGCTGGGTGAAGCGCTGCTTGAGCGTCTTCATGAAGGCGCTGATGTCCCACAGGCGGGCGAACCAGCTTTCGAGGAGTTTTTGGGCAGCGTCTTCGCCGGCCTGAGAGCGCAGTTGGCGGAGATTTTCGGCGAGGGCGGCGGCAGTGTTCTTGCCATAGCAGGAATGTACATGCCGGATGAGCCAGGCTTCCGGAGGCAGCGCCCGCGGGCGGGCTGGCACCTCCACCAGGAGGTGAAAATGGTTGCTCATGAGGCAGTACGCCGAAATGCGCACCTGGCAGAAGTGCGCGTAGAAGCGCATGAGCTTGAGGAAGATCGTCTTTTCGACCTCACCGAAGACGAAGCGGCGGTCCACGACGCGGGAGATGCAGTGGTAGTGGGCTGCCGGAGCACCCGGCAGCGCTTTGAGACGAGCCAAGCGCATGGCGAAATGATGGCAAGGGGGCGGGAGGTTGCAAGCTTCTTTTGACAAAGGGACAGACACTTTGTATTCTTTGTATTGGCTTTCAATGCTGACATACAGAAACGGCACGACCGCGAGGCTTGCGATCGTGCCGTGGGTATTCCGTTGATTCGGTGTCGAGTGTCTCCCTGAAGCGCTATGCCAGTTTATAGCTGTCAGCCCATTCCTTCCGTGGAGGCGCTCCTGCCAACAGTGCATTCGCAGCATCGTTGCCGGTGAAACGCTTTGCCTTGGGGTCGAAGGTCAATTCGACGTTGAGGTACTCGGCGATCATGCCCAAGTTCAACACCTGAGTCAGCTCGCCCGAGATGCTGAAGGGGGATTCGGTGGTGCCGTTCCCCATGCAGGCTTGCACGAAGCTCTCAAAATGGCTGAGCTTCGGCGGATGAAGGACCAGGGCGTCCCGGAACTCGAGCATCTTCGTGCGGGGATACACCTGAGAATGGTTGTCGTGGGAGCCGCGCTGCACCAGGTAGTCGCCCTGCTTGCGATGCAACAACGTGCCATTCTTGCTGGGCTTCGGGACGACGATTTTTCCATCCTTGTCCGGGTCGCCGTATTTTTCCGCGATCTCGATCGGAAAGTCTCCGGCCTTCCAGTCCAGCTCGACGGCGGGGAGTTTTGCTC
>JAEYUU010000063.1 GCA_023429545.1 Verrucomicrobiota bacterium | reverse complement strand
AAACAACCACCATGCATGCGGGTGCCATCATGAACTATCACACTATATCGGCGGGGGTGCAGTTCCTCATGGCCATGGCGCTTCTGACCGGCGTTGCCGGTTGCAAGCCGGGAGAGTCCGGCATCCTCCAGGGCTATGTGGAAGGCGAGTATTTGTATGTGGCCTCTCCCCTCGCGGGCGAACTCGAGAAGTTGCACGTGAAGCGTGGCGATGAAGTAAAGGAAGGCGCGCTGCTCTTCGAGCTGGACAACATCCCGGAGAAAGCTGCGCTGGAGGAAGCGGAGCGCCGGCTCAATCAGGCCCGGGCGACGCTGGAGGACGTCAAGAAAGGGCGTCGTCCTTCGGAGATGGCCGCGCTTGAGGCTCAGCTTGGCCAGGCCCGCGCGGCGCTGACCTTTGCCGAGACGGAGCTGAAGCGGCAGCAGCAGCTCTCCGGCACAGGAGCGACCTCCAAGGATGACCTGGATCGCGCGGTGAATCTGCACGATCAGAACAAACATCGCGTGGCCCAGCTTGTGGCGGAGCTGGAAACGGCACGCCTGGGCCAGCGTGATGATCAGATCACTGCTGCCGAGGCGGAGGTAAAGGCACGCGCGGCCACGCTCGACAAGGCGAAATGGGACCTCGCCCAGAAGCAGCAGAAGGCCACGAAGTCCGGTGTGGTCTTCGACACCCTGTACCGTGAGGGCGAGTGGGTGGCCGCGGGCCGTCCGGTGGTGGCCCTGCTGCCGCCGGCGAATATCAAGGTGCGCACCTTCGTTCCAGAGACGGAGATAGGCGGTGTGCACCAGGGGGACAAGATGGAAGTCACCGTGGATGGCGCAGGCGCTCCCGTGGTGGGCACGGTGAGCTTCGTGTCGCCCGAGGCGGAGTACACCCCCCCGGTGATCTACAGCCGCGAGAGCCGTAGCAAGCTGGTCTTCATGATTGAGCTCGTGTTCGATGCGGAGGTGGCGGCGAAGTTGCACCCCGGCCAGCCGGTGGACGTGCGCCGCAGATTGTGAATCTCGACCCGACCCATGTCAGAGGAACTCATCATCGATGTGCAAGGCGTGACGAAGCGCTTCGGCGAGCGCACGGTGGTGAACCAGATCGGACTGCAGGTGCGGCAGGGTGAGATCTATGGATTCCTCGGGCCGAACGGCAGTGGCAAGACCACCTTCATCCGCATGCTGTGCGGCCTGCTCCGGGCGGATGCGGGGAGCGGGACCTGCCTGGGGTATGACATCATCACCCAGAGCGCGGAGATCAAGAAGCATGTGGGCTACATGACGCAGCGATTCAGCTTCTATGAGGATCTGAGCATCGCGGAAAATCTCGACTTCGTGGCGCGCATGTATGGCATGCCGAACCGGCGTGCCGCTGTGAAGCAGAGCATCGAGCATCTGGGTCTCGCTGGCAGGCAGAGCCAGCTCGCAGGCCAGCTCTCCGGCGGGTGGAAGCAGCGGCTGGCGCTCGCAGCGTGCCTCATCCATGAGCCCAAGCTCCTGCTGCTGGACGAACCCACCGCAGGCGTGGACCCCAAGGCGCGTCGCGATTTCTGGGAGCGCATCCATCAGCTTTCGCATCAGGGGCTCACCTTCCTCATCACCACGCACTACATGGATGAGGCGGAGCAGTGCGACCGGCTGGCCTACATTTCCTATGGCAATCTGCTGACGAACGGCACCGTGCCCGAGGTCATCCAGCAGGCTGGCATCACCACCTGGGCGGTGCGCGGCCCCGGACTGATCGACCTCGCGGAAAAGATCCGCCGGCAGCCGGGGGTGGAGCAGGCAGTGGCGTTCGGCACCTCACTGCACGTCAGCGGCTCAGATGCCATGGCTTTGGCGAATGCCATTGAACCCCATCGCAGGGAGGGGCTGGAGTGGCAGCAGATCCGACCGGGTCTGGAAGATGTCTTCATCCACCTCATGGAGAACTCCAGGGACAACTTCGCGAATAGTGGATCCCATCAGGACATGATATGAGACCGACCTCGCGCTTCTCCATCACGCGCTTCACGGCGATCGTGATCAAGGAGTTCGTCCAGATGCGGCGCGACCGGCTTACCTTTGGCATGATGGTGGGTATTCCCCTCCTGCAACTCGTGCTCTTCGGCTTCGCCATCAACTCCGATCCGAAGAACCTGCCCGCCGCCGTGCACATGGCGGACCACGGACCTCAGGCACGCACTCTGCTGCAGGCCATCAAGAACAGCGGCTACTACCAGTTCGTGCGCGAGGCCACCACGGAGCAGGAGGCTCATGATTTGCTGGCGCGCGGCGAGGTGCAGTTCGTGATTCAGATTCCACAGAATTTTACCCGCGACCTCCTGAGGGGCGACCGTCCGACGCTGCTGGTGGAGGCGGATGCCACCGACCCCGCGGCCACCAGCAATGCGATCGGCTCCATCCGTACGCTGGTGAACACCGCCCTGAAGAATGATCTCAAGGGACCGCTCTCCTACCTGGCGGGAACGGATGCCCCTGTTGATTTGCGCGTGCACGCCCGCTATAACCCCGAGGCCATCACGCAGTACAACATTGTGCCCGGCCTCATGGGCGTGGTGCTGACGATGACCATGGTGATGATCACCGCGCTGGCCATCACGCGTGAGCGCGAGCGCGGCACCATGGAGAACCTGCTTTCCATGCCCACGCGCCCGCTGGAAGTCATGACGGGGAAAATCATCCCGTACATCTTTGTGGGCTATGTGCAGGTCACTCTCATCCTCATTGCCGCGCATTACCTCTTCGCGGTGCCCATGTCCGGCAGCCTGGGGCTGCTGCTGCTTGCGGCGTTTGTCTTCATCGTGGCAAATCTGGCCGTGGGCATCACCTTCTCCACCGTGGCGAAGAACCAGCTCCAGGCCATGCAGATGTCCTTCTTCTTCTTCCTTCCCTCGCTCCTGCTTTCCGGTTTCATGTTTCCCTTCCGCGGGATGCCCGGGTGGGCGCAAATGGTGGGGGAGGTCTTTCCCCTCACGCACTTCCTGCGCATCGTTCGCGGCATTCTGCTGAAGGGAAATGGAGTCGTGGAAATGGCCCTTCAACTCTGGCAAATTGCACTGTTCGCCACAGTGGCGCTGTTCATCGGCGTGAAGCGGTACCGGCAGACGCTGGATTAGTTAGTAGTGGTGTGATGGAGAATGATGTGTTTGAAGTATGGTGCGCTGGCAAGGAGCGGTGACTTGAGTCTCCGTTGGGGCGTGTTGGCCGGTTGTCGCGTTCTCACGCTGCCTTCAGCATGGACAATATTTTCTCCAAGTCGTAGTCTTCTAATTCAGAGGCCAGGGCTACCCGCTCATCAAGGGGTAGCCAGGCGTCCGTGGTGCGGACGTGTGCCAGAATGGCGGCTAGCTGTTCCTCGTCTTCCTTGGTGGTGATGATCCAATCGCCCAGTTCCCATGAGATGACCTCTCGAAGGAAATGCGGGGGAATCACGGCGTCATGGTCCAGCAACAGGCGGAACATTTCAAAATTGCACTGCCGTGCTGCGTGTACGATCAGTGGATAGGAGCCCCAGAGTATGTCTGGGGAGTCTCCGCTGCCAAGGCGGAGTCTGGCCTCGGAGGTGTTTCCAGCGAGGACCGAGAGAATCAGGGGTGGGGTGTCAGCAGACATGGAGGTAGAGCTGCATTGGTGTCTACGTTCTCTGTTCGTTCTTCTGCCTCCACACATACCGCATGTCAGGCTCGCGCTCTTCGTTTCCCATGCCCTCCGTCATGCGGTCCGCAATGAAGCCGTGGTTTTCGTAGAAACGGCGGGCTCTTGCATTGCGCTGGAAGGTCCAGAGTTTTAGTTCCGTATTCTCCCTCATCGCGAGACGCAGCAGGGCGGTGCCAAGACCCTGGCCCTGATGCGCGGGATGCACATAGAGATGCTCCACCGCTCCGGGACAAAACGTGATGAAGCCCATGGGCTCTCCCGCGATGCTGGATACGGCGAGCCAGGTTGCCGCCTCGCCACGGGCGAGCACGCGGGTGAAAAAGTCGAGGTCCTCCGCGGGAGTATGCAGCTCCGGCAGATGCGGCAGCGCAGCACGAAACGCCACGCGCTGAATCGTAGCAATCACTGGAGCATCTTCTTTCCCCGCGCGACGGAAGTGTATGCCGTCCCGGGTGATGTCTTCGTCTTCTGTTGTGTGCATTCTGAGTCAGGTGTCAAGAAACAGGCCCATCACCACCACATCGTCATACTGGTCATCCAGGAAACGTCCGCGCCTCTTGCGCCCTTCCTCTTCGAAACCAAAACGCTCGTACAAGGCGATGGCACCCGAATTCGAGGCAAAGACTTCGAGCTCGATTTTCACCAGGCCTTTGTCGCGCGCCTTGTCGAGCACCGCATGCATGAGTTTCGCGCCGAGGCCCTGCCGGCGAAATGACTTCGCCACACCCATGCCGAGGTGTCCGATGTGCGCGGCGCCATGTGAGGACTCTCCCGGAATGGCATCACACCAGCCTGCCAGCTGGCGATTCACGAGCGCGACGAATTGCGGATGATCCATCTGCACATTCTTCTTCACAAATTTCTCCGTACCCTCCAGTGGCGGCGCCTCCAGCATGGCGAGGTGTCTACGCTCACGGCACACGCC
>JAEYUU010000549.1 GCA_023429545.1 Verrucomicrobiota bacterium | reverse complement strand
GTGCAGGATTGGCGTAGGCCTCAATTCGATTGGTTCCTACCTCCTGGTTCGTGCCTTGGAAAGTGAGGGGTTGGGTTTGGGCGACGTGCAGATAGTGCCATTGAATGTCGCGGAATCCGCAGGCGCGTTTGTCGAGCAGAACCTGGATGCGGTGGTGACTTCCGAGCCTTTCCGTTCGAAGGTGCTCGAGAGTGGCGGGGTGGAGGTATTCAGCAGCAAGCAGCTCCCGGGGGAAATCGTGCGGGTGCTGGCGGTCAGGGGGGAAGTGCTGGAGTCCCGTACGCCTGCCCTCATGCAACTGGCGGATGGTCATTTCAAAGGGTTGGAGAAACTGCTTGAAGGAGCCCCTCAAGAAGCCATTGAAGCCATTGCCCGCCGTGAGGGACTCACCGTCCAGCGCCTGAAGGAAGTGCTCATGCTTTTGCATCAGCCGGATCGCGCGGAGAACCTGAAGATGTTGACCGGTGGACCACAGGGGCTTGATGGCACGATTGAAAAGATAGGCCGGTTTATGGCAGCGAAAGGGGCCATCAATAAGCCCAAAGCGGACTATCCCTGGACGGACACACGGTTGTGCAAGCCATGATACCCAAGTTTGCCAGCACCCTGCAGTTCCGGCTGTCTGCCATCCTGCTGCTTTTCGGCGCGGGGCTGGTGGTATCCAGCCATGTGATGCAGGTGCGGCGTGAGGTGGAAGTTCGGCGCAGGTCGCTGGAATTGCTGGCCTACTCCGACGGCACGCGAATGTCCGGTGTGGTGCAGCATCTGGTGGCGCGGGGGCTGCATCACGCAGTGGATCTGGAGATGAGCTATGTGTCCGCAGCGCCGGATCTGGTGCGTGGGGTGATCTGTGATCAGCATGATGTGGTCCAGCATTCGTCCAAGAGGCAGTGGAGTGGACTGCCGCTTCGCTCCACACCGCTCCGGATCGCGCGGCCCATGATGGACCAGGCCAGGCAGACCATGCAGGGCCAGATTTACGAGGTGGATCTGGGGAGGCGCTATCTTGCCGTGTTCCCATACTTGACTGGAAAAACATTCAGCGAAACAGGACTGGTCATCATGGAGTACGATCTGGAGCGCGCGATCGCGGAGGCTCGGGCTCACGCACTGAACCAGACCATCTCGCGAAGCTTTCTCCTGCTGGCGGCATGTCTCCTGCTGTGGCTGCTGTTGCAACACATGGTGACTTCACGCGTGCAGCGGATCATTGTCCAGGCCAGGGCGGTGGGAACGGGCGCGCCGATTCCCGAGCCGCTCCCCGGAGATGATGAGCTCGCGAGGCTCTCACGGAGCTTCCTGGAGGCAGCCACAAATCTCCGTGACACGGAAACGCAGTTGCAGATGATGATGGAAAATCTGCGGGACGTTTTCTGGATGGCCTCCTTGCGGGAGAAGTCCGAGCTCAGGGTGAATGATGCGTATGAGGCGTACTGGAACCGCAGCCGCGCGCGGCTGGCCGTGCACAGGTGGGATTGGCTGCATCCGGTGCCCAAGGAGGAGCGGCGCAGGCTGCTGGTGCTCCTGCGCGAGTTGCAGCAGGGGAGGGAGTCCGTGGAGGTCGAACTCCGGTTGGTGCAGGAGGACACATCGGTGAGGTGGCTGCAGGTGCGGGCCTTTGTGGTGAAAGATCATCGCAATGAGCCATATGCGATCGCGGGATTCGCTTTTGATGTGACGGAGCGGAAGAATGTGGACAAACAACTGCTGCTCGCGGCGGAGGAAGAGCGCCGACGCATTGGCAGCGACCTGCATGATGATGTGTGCCAGCGACTCGCAGCCGTGAAGCTCAAGAGTGGTGTGCTCCGCAAGAGCCTGGATGTGGCGCATCTCCCCCAGGCGGAACTCGCGCGGGAGCTGGCCTCCGACCTGGCGCTGGCAAACAATCTCGTGCGCGGCTTTGCCCGTGGCCTCATGCCCGTGGCGAGCGGTGTGGAGGATCTAGGGCCTTCCATCCAGGAACTGGGCCGCTTTATCACGAGCTCCTTTCATGTGCCGTGCACGGTACAGTGCTCCGAGGGCATCTCGCAGTTTGATCCTGAATTGAGCACACACCTTTACCGCATCGCCCAGGAGCTCTCCGTGAATGCTGCAAAGCATGCCCAGCCGTCGCACATCCAGATCAATCTCACGCAGGATGAACGCACCCTGCGGTTGGAGGTGTTGAATGATGGACTGCCCTTTCCCGCGAGTCCGTCTGGCGCAGGGGGCATGGGGCTGCACATGGTGCAGCGACGGGTGGAGGTGATTGGCGCCCGGATCTCCTTTCAACCCAGACCCGGTGGTGGTACCAGGGTCGTCTGTGAAGTCCCGGTTGCAACCAAGCCCAATGGAAGTGAACTTGTATCATGAAACGCACTGAATCTCCAGAAGCAACGGCCGGCGTCCAGCGCGTGGCCCTCGTAGATGATCACACGTTCATGCGTGAGGGCATGAAACAGTTCATAGACAGTCTGGAAGGCTTTGAGTGCGCCTGGACCGCGCCCAATGCGACGGACGCGCTCACGCATCTGGAGAGTGATATGCCGGACGTGCTCGTGGTGGATATCACCCTTCCCGGGCGCAGCGGGCTTGAACTCATCAAGGATGTGCATGCGCTGCACCCCAACCTGCCGCTGCTTGTGCTCTCCATGCATGAAGAGACACTGTATGCGCATCGCGCCATCAAGGCCGGGGCCAAGGGGTACCTGATGAAGAGCGAAGATTATGACATCTTTGAGCGTGCCCTGCGCAAGGTCGCGGCAGGCAAGCTCTGGCTCAGTGAGGACATCGCGGACAATATCCTGCAGGCATTCACGAGCGGAACGTCCCCAAAGGGTACGGATGGACTGGATGCCCTGACGGACCGCGAGTTCGAAGTGTTCCAGCTCCTGGGTGAGGGGCGCAGCACGCCGCAGATCGCGGAGGCCATGCGAATCAGTCCAAAAACGGTGGATGTGCATCGCGCCAATATCCGGGCGAAGCTGAAGCTGGAGGACGGTGCAGCCGTCACGCGGCATGCGATTCGGTGGGGCGAGTCCAACCGCCTGAGCGCTTCATCAGGCAAGCAGCCATAGCTTCCTCTCGCAGGAGAATCCGGCAAGGTGGCGGCTGGTGTGTCCAGCCGGTGCCTGGGCATCAACAAAGGCCCGAGAGAAGTGATTGCGGCAGAAGTTACAGCGCGCCTTCTCATCGCCACGGCACTCACAGTCGTCGTACTCACATGCATTCCAGCCACGAGTTTGGACGTGCCAGTGGTTGTCGCCGGCAGGACATGGATGCTGAATAAACCTCCCGGTCACGCTTGCCACCGTGCGCGCTCGTGGGGATGATCAGCGACGCCCGCCACATGACTGCAGACGCCTTCGCCATCTTTTCCCTTCCAAGAAGCGCCGCACTGGATTCCGCGACGTTGCAGGCGGCTTACGCGGCGCTCAGCCGTTCCGCGCATCCTGATCACGGTGGCAGTGAAGTTGAGGCTGCGGCCGTGAATGCCGCGTACGAGACGCTGCGCCTCCCTGAGAAGCGGCTGAAGCACCTCATGGAGCTCGCTGCTCCGGAAGAGGCGAAAGCATGGCGTGCGGTGCCCCTGGATGAATCCATGATGGCGGTCTTCATGGATCTGGGCAGCGCCCTGGAGGCTTCCGCGAAGCTTCTCGAAAAGAAGAGCAGAACTTCCTCCGCGCTGGCGAAGGCCCTCCTAACCAATGAGGAGATGGCGTTGCGTGACCGCCTGGAGACCCTTGGCCTCGGGCTTGAGGAGAGGAAGACCAGGATGGAGGCGGAATTCCACACGTTTGATGAACGCCTCTCCTCCGAAGACGAGACGGTGTGGAAGGACCTCGCCGCCACCCAGGCGCGACTCGCGTACCTTGCGAAGTGGCAGACACAGATCCGGGAGCGTCTCCTGGCTCTGATGTAGTGTGGGTTCCGCGCCGGTTTGGCTGCTTGCGCTCAGTGCTTCCGCACTGCATGGAGTGTGCAGCATGGCCTCTCCGATTCTCGGCATCGACCTCGGTACCACCAATTCCCTTGTGGGAGTGGTGGACAGCGGCTTTCCCATTCTGCTCGCGGATGCCGAGGGATCCCGGCTCACTCCTTCAGCGGTGAACTATGCGGCCGATGGCAGCATCACGGTGGGAGCGACAGCACTGCGCCAGCGAGCCCTCGACCCGGCGCGCACGGTTACCTCCGTGAAGCGCCTCATCGGTCGCAGGGCAGGGGAGTCCGAGTGGAAGCCCGCCTACGATCTTAAGGCACTCGGCAAGACGCCCACGGAGGTCAGCGCGGAAATTCTCAGGCACCTCAAGGTCATCGCCGAGCGCGCCCTGGAAACAGAAGTGTCACGCGCTGTCGTCACCGTGCCTGCCTACTTCAACGATGCGCAGCGCAATGAGACCAAGCGTGCTGGAGAACTCGCGGGTCTCACCGTCGAGCGCATCGTGAGCGAACCTACTGCCGCAGCGCTCGCCTACGGGCTCGACAAGCTCGAGGAAAACAAAAAGATCGCGGTGTATGATCTGGGCGGAGGCACCTTCGACATCTCCGTGTTGGAAATGCGCGACGGCGTTTTCCAGGTGCTGGCCACTGCCGGAGACACGCAGCTTGGGGGTGATGACATTGATCGCGCCTTTGCCGACTGGATTCTGCAAGCATCAGGTCAATCAACTGTGACTCCCGGCCCAGCCCAGCGCGCGCGCCTCACTGCCGCCGCGGAGGAGGCCAAGAAAAAACTCTCCGTCGAAGCAGAGGCCACCATAGAACTGCCGTTCTTCGAAGGAGCTGCAAATCTTTCCGTGCGCGTCTCACGCGGCGATCTGGAAGGCATCGCCCAGCCGCTTATCGAGCGGACGCGCCGCCACTGTCAGCGTGCCCTGCTGGATGCGGGTGTCATGGCACAGGACTTGGATGAGGTGATCCTGGTGGGAGGCAGCACTCGCATGCCGCTCGTGCGCCGTATCGTGCAGGACATCTTTGGCCGGGCTCCCAATGTCTCCCAGAATCCGGATGAAGCCGTGGGACTCGGTGCGGTGATCCAGGCGGGCATTCTCAGCGGTGCGTTGCGCCAGGTGGTGCTGTTGGATGTCACGCCGCTTTCCCTGGGCATCGAAACCTTCGGCGGATTGATGAACATCATCATCCCGCGAAACTCCACCATTCCCTGCCGTGCCGGGGAGATGTTCACCAACGCCGTGGCGAATCAGCAGGAGATGCTCATCCGTGTGCTGCAAGGCGAACGCGAACTCGCGAAGGACAACTGGGAACTGGGTCGTATTGCCGTGCCCTTTCCTCCGGGTGCGAAAGGAAGTGCCCGCGTGGGTGTCCAGTTCGCCATTGATGCCATTGGCATTCTTCAGGTGCTGGCCCGCGATACCGCCACGAACACGGAGACGGTGCTTGAGATTCAGAAC
>JAEYUU010000541.1 GCA_023429545.1 Verrucomicrobiota bacterium | reverse complement strand
GAAGACGAACACATGCAGGTCCGGTCGGCTCAGGCTCACGCCCGTGGCCAGCGGCAGGGCGCGGCCATGGATGAAGTGGATGCCATGGGTGTTCATGAAGTACGGGAACCGGCTGGAGCAGCCGATGCCCGCCACGCACACGATGTTCTCATGCGGATACTGGAGCTTCTCCAGCACGCGGTAGAAGATGTTCAGCACGGCGAAGTCGCCGCAGCCGGGGCACCACGTGGGGTGGTCGGCGGTGAGCGCCTTCTTCGTCAGCTTCTCCACGACGGGAGTGGTGGGAGCGGCGGGCGCCGTTGCTGGCGTGGAAGCAGCGTCTGCTGGTGCGGCTGGGAGCACTTGGGACTCGGTGGACATGGCAGGTGAGGAAAAAAGTGAATCGAGCGGGAGGCGGGAGGGATCAAAAGTTGGCGATAGGGGCGGTGCGAAAATCAATCTACGCCGGCGAGGTGTTTTTCCACGCCAGTGACAATGTCCTTGATGCGGAAGGCGAGGCCGTCCGTCTTGCACACGGAGCGGATCGCCGGGTTGCAGAAGCGGGCGCGCAGCAGCATGGCGAGCTGGCCGTAGCCATACGCGCCGTAGTCGTTCATCTCCACCACCACGATGTGCTTGTAGTGGTTGAACACGGGCTGAATGCCGTTCGGCAGGGGATGGATGTGGCGCAGGTGCAGGTGGCCGGCCTTGTAGCCTTCCGCGCGCAGCCGATCCGTGCTCTCGCGGATGGGGCCATAGGTGCTGCCCCAGCCGACGAGCAGGACATCGCCTTCAAGATCGCCATGCACTTTAGGCGCGGCGATTTCCGCCGCGGCATCCAGCAGCTTGCGGCGGCGCTTGGCGGTCATGGCGCTGTGCATCTTCGGGCTGCCGCTGGGGTGGCCCCATTCATCATGCTCCAGGCCGGTCACCACGGGGTACTTGCCGCCGAGCATCTTCGTGCCGGGGGCCGCGTGGTGCGTGGTGCGCTCCAGCGGGTACGGTTTGAATTCAGCATCCTTCGGCGTGAGGTTCAGCGTGGGCTCCACCCAGTGCATGTCCACATCCGGCTCGTGGAAGGCCTCGATGCGGCTGCTCAGCGCCTGGTCGCTCAGGATGATGACCGGGCAGGAGTACTTGCGCGCCAGCTTGCCAGCTTCGAGCGCAATGTAGAAGCAATCCTCCACATCCTGCGGCGCGAGCACGATGCGCGGGCAGTCCCCGTGGCTGCCGTAGATCGCCTGCATGAGGTCGCTCTGCTCCACGCTGGTGGGCAGGCCCGTCGAGGGGCCGCCGCGCTGCACGTTGATTACGATGAGCGGCAGTTCCGCCATGCTGGCGTAGCTCAGCGCCTCCATCTTCAGCGAGAGCCCCGGACCGGAGCTCCCGGTGACCGCGAGATGTCCGGCGAAGGCCGCGCCAATCGTCAGGCTCACCGCGGCCAGCTCATCTTCCGCCTGCACATAGATGCCGCCATACTTCGGCAGCTCCGTACGCAGCGTCTCCATGATGGGCGACCATGGTGTGATAGGATAGGCTGCACCATAACGCACCCCGGCGGCCAGCAGGCCCAGGGTCATCATCTGGTTCCCATCCGTGCTGATGCGGTGCCCGGCCTCCGCCTCGCCGTGTTCGAAGAAGAATTTGTCGAGGTCGCCCACCTGATACGCATACCCCGCGTCGAAGGCCAGCATCGCATTGCGCAGCACCTGCTCATCCTTCTTGCCAAACTGCCGCGCAATGATGCCCGTGAGCTTCTCCCGGTCCAGGTTGAAGACCGCACAGATGAGCCCCATCACGAACATGTTCTTGCCCCGGTCGCGCGGGGAGCCGCCCACCGCTTCCACTGTCGCGGAGGTGAAGGGAATGCCGATGTGCTTGATGCCGCGCTCGTGCTTCAGCGTCACCACCGCATCGCGTTCCATGGAGGTCGGCGTGCTGTCGTATAGGCAGATCCCGCCATCGCGCAGCGAGCTGATGTGCCCGTCATAGCTGTGCTGGTAAAAGGCCACCAGCACATCCGCCTCGTCACCCGAGGTCAGCACCTGGCCGGAGCCAATGTGCACCTGGAAGATGGACGGCCCCCCGCTGATGGTGGAGGGGATGGTCATGTACGTCATCACCTCCTGGGCAGTTCGCCCGGCCAGGCGGGCCAGGAAGCCGCCAATGGACTGAATGCCGTCCTGCGAGTTTCCGGCGAACCGGATGACGGCGTTGCGAAGGGTTCGGGATGAGGTGGAGGAACCGGCGGATTCGATGGTGTTGGGCATGGAGGAAGGCGGTGCGACGCGCCATGAAATTCTAGATTAGCGGAACCCGTCAGTCCAAGGCAAGGAGATATGGATTACTCCCAAAGGACGAGGGGACTGATATCGACGTGTGGCGGAGGAGCATCTTTCGAAGAATTCTTTTCCGGTTAAGCGGGACTTTACGTCCGGGGCGGAATGCACGGGTCCCAAGCAATTGCCTTGCGCAGGCCTGTGCCGTGGGGATGATGGAGGCCGCTTGAGCAGCCTCCGCCCCCAGATTCTGCTTCGCGCCACGGTTGCGCTTCTCGTGGCCTTGGTGCCCTTTGCAGGCGCCAGTTGCACCAGCGTGCACACGGCCCAGGCGGAAGCCTTCAGGGACAATGCCTTCCGCTATGGCCGGCAGAAGATGGAGGACATCCGGCAGCTCAAGGGGCGGATGGTGGGCCTGCTGCGCCGCGATGGCTCATTCTGGTATGCCGATGACATGAGAGGGAAACCGGCCATCCGCATCGAACTCGGGGAACAGATGGTCTATTTCTACAAGGGTGGTGAATTGGCGGGCGGCTCGCCCATTTCCTCAGGGAGAGAGGGCTATGACACACGCCCGGGACGCTACCGCATCATCGAAAAAGACATCGACCACAAGTCCTCCATCTACGGCGACTATGAAGATAGGGATGGGAATGTGGTGATGACGAATGTGGACAACCGGAAGCACCGTCGACCGCCAGGCGCCCGGTTTGAGGGCGCGAAGATGAACTACTTCATGCGCATCTACGGTGGCGTGGGCATGCACCAGGGCTACCTGCCAGGCTATGCCGCCTCGCATGGCTGCATCCGCCTGCCCGGGCACATGGCGGAGAAGTTCTAC
>JAEYUU010000538.1 GCA_023429545.1 Verrucomicrobiota bacterium | reverse complement strand
CAGTTCCCCAGTTCGCCGCTGCCGATGACGATCTTCTCATCAGGCTTCACGTTGCGTGAGGTGAACTCGGAGACGAGACGGCCATTCACAAAATGCCGACCCACCCCGGTGCGCATGTCGAAGGTGGAGGCAACGTGGTACCAGACGCCCAGCGTGTCCGGCCCGAACATCTCGGGGGAATAGAACACGTGCTGGTGTGAGCGCGACCCCTTGGGCTCATGGATGCCGAGAGCAAAGGAACCCTCATGGACAAACTGCCAGTGGGGATTTCCCGCCACCCAGGTGTCCGTGAGGAAGAGGCTGTTGAACCTGCGATCGATGCCCCCTACCTGCACCCAGGCCGCCAGCGTGATGGCCTTGTACTCGCCCGGTACAGCGAGCCGCACGCGGTCGCCGGGACTCTTAAACTCCAGCGCGCGCTTGCCCTGCCAGCGGCCCGGCACCCAGCGGGCGCCGACGATGCTGCCGTGACTCCCCTCCTCCGCCCCGGGATGTTTGTTCACCACACGGCGCTCCCATTCATTGGCAGGCTCGAAGGTGTATCCCACCAGCAACCGGGGATCTTCCAGGATCTGGGTCATCCCTTTCCGCCAGGCAGCGAGCCGCTGCTCATCCGAGTTGCGGGTCTGCGCACGCAGGGCGGTGAGATCCGCGAAGGATGATGAGGCGGTGGCAGGACTGCTGGTCACGCCGTTCGCCGCATCCCAGCCTGCGCCCTGTTTCACGCTGAGTTTAGCCGTGGCCTGATTCGGCAGCACCTCCACCTCGCCATCGAACACATGGACCTCGGCGCGGCCTGCTTCACTCACCTTCAGGCCGAACTCGGTGCCCAGATCCACGACTTCTGCATCCGGCGTGGTGAGCTTGAACCCACGCGCATGCGGCGGCACATGCACGCGCATCTGGCCGTGGGCGCACTTCGCTTCATTCACGGAAACGATCTCCAGCTCGCTGCGGCCTTCCAGGGTCACGGAGGCTCCGCTGTAGAACTCGAGCCGAATGAGCCCGCCCTGAAGCTGCAATTTCCCCGCCGGGACGGACATGCCCACCTGCCAGGCGTTGCTGCCCTCCGGCCACTCCGCGCCGGCGGCATCCACCAGCACGGCGCAGCCCGCATCACTGGTCTCCGCCATGGTCGGACGCCCATCCCCGCGCGTGCCGACATCAGGACGCAGGGCCAGCACCAGCACGAGGGCACATGCCGCGAGCGAGGCCGCCATGGCGAGCTTCGCGGAGAGCGGCCAGGGACGGCGCAGCTCCGCGGTGGCGGAGATGATGCTGTCACCTTCCTCGGACTCCTGCTGCTGTTCTGCCTCCTGCGCCTCATCCGCAAATTTGCAAAGGGCGGAGCCAAGGCTCGTGCGCTGCACATAGAAGCGGCGTGCCTCCTCACTGCGCAGCAGCAGGGTTTGTAGCTTTGCCATGTCCACCTCCTCCAGCCTGCCCTCTTCGAGGTCATGCATCCAGGACTGGAGTTGCAACAGTTCCGTATCGTTCATACCGCCTCCTCGCGTGTCATGGTGTTCAGCACGCAATCGTGCAGAACCTGCTTGATGCGCATGAGCGCCTTGTACGCAGCCTGTAATGATCGGCCACTGACCAGCGCGGCACGCTCCACGCCGCTGCCGTGCTCATAGCGCGTGAGAATCATGCGCCGGTCCCGATCAGGAAGCTTCTGCAGGCACTGCGAAAGCGCGACCTGCATGGGACTGGTCTCCTCCACCATGGTCACGGCGGTGTGCGAGATGGCCTCCATGACCTCGTCATTGAAGACCACCTTCGCCCGCGCGAACTTCTGCCGCGCGGCGCGCACCTTCCACCAGGCGATGCGCATGGCCCAGGCCATGAAATCCGTGCCCACGGTGAACTCGTGGAATTTGTCGTAAATGGTGAGGCAGGTCTCCTGGAGAATGTCCTCCGCATCATGCCGATGGGGCACCAGGGTGTAGATGTAGGCAAAGATCTGCCGCTCGTGCCTCATCAAGAGGGGCACAAGGGGACGATGCAGATCGGATGACGGGGATGAGTCCTCCTCTTTCATGGCAGGCGCGAATTGGGGAATCATACCGCAACGCGGCCTGTTTTGGACAAAGTGTTTGCGATGGCAGACGTGCAGGCTAACGGACCCCCATGTCTGAAGAAGAGCACATCCTCGTCATTCCACGTGCCCTGTTTGATCATCTGGGGGCATTCCAGGGGTTCCAGCCTGATGCCCAACGCTATCTGGACGCCATCCTCGCCCCGGGCGCGAATTTTTTCCTTCCCCGCGGCCCCGCCGAGAATGATCCGACTCACAAACAAATCATTCCTTATTCCATTTTCCACCATGCGGGGCGCTATCTCGTGTACAAACGAGGTGGCAAATCAGGGGAAAAGCGGCTCGTGGCAAAGCAGAGCATCGGCATCGGCGGGCACATCAATCCCCACGATGAACGCGAGGACTCGCTGGCGGAGACGACCTACTTCAACGGCGTGGAGCGTGAGATGGCGGAAGAGCTCCGGATCGCGGGCAGTCATACCAACGAAGTCATCGGACTCATCAATGACGATTCGAATGAAGTCGGACAGGTGCATCTTGGTGTGGTGCACCTCTTCAATCTCGATTCTGACGAGGTCGTCTCCAACGAGGACGCCATCCAGGATCTCCGGTTCGTACCATTGGATGAGCTCGCGGCGGCCAAGGACTCTCTCGAAACGTGGTCCAGCATTTGCGTGGCTCATCTGCAGAGCCGGGGCTGACCGCCGCGCGCCTGCGACCCTGCCGATTCGAACACCTCCTCACACGCACATCTCATGAGCATCGATCACTATGACTTCGCCATCCTGGGCGGAGGCAGCGCCGGTTATGCAGCGGCCCGGACGGCGCACCAACTGGGCATGAATACCGTCGTTATCGATGGCTCGGACGAGCTCGGCGGGCTCTGCATCCTGCGAGGCTGCATGCCGAGCAAGACCCTTATCGAATCCGCCAACCGCGCGCTGACGATAAGACATGCGGCGGAATTTGGCCTCGCCGCCACGCCCGGCCCCACCAACACAGGGAAGATTCGCGATCGCAAGCGAAGGTTGATTGGCGAGTTCGCCGAATACCGCCAGCAGCAACTCCAGGATGGGCGCTTCAAGCTCCTTCGCGGACTCGGCTCCATCGAGGATGCAAATGATGACAAGGTGCGCATTGAGGTATCACTCCGCGATGGCTCCAGGACTTCTCTGACTGCGGGATATGCGCTGGTTGCCACCGGGTCAACGATCAATATTCCCGACGTGCCGGGACTGCATGCATCCAAACCCTGGACCAGTGATACCATCCTCGACGAAGCGACGATCCCCGACTCCTTCATTGTGCTTGGTGGTGGATCCATCGCCCTCGAAATGGCACACTATCTCGAAGGCATCGGACGCAAGGTTATCGTGCTGCAGCGAAACACACAACTCCTCACAGGAATGGACAAGGACCTGGCGGACGTGGTGTTCTCAGCGTTTGAAAAGCGCGGCATGGAAATGCACTGCGGCACCTCCCTCAAAGAGGTATCACGCGAAAATGGCAAGGTCCGCGTGACCTATACGAAGAATGAGAAGACGTATATCGCCGAGGCGGACGAACTCTTATGCGCGCTGGGACGCAGCCCGAATATCAAGAACCTTGGATTGGATAGTGCTGGTGTCGCGCATGAAGATAACGGCCTGATAACCGTGGATCCAACGCAACAGACAAGCCATCCGCGCATCTATGCGGCTGGCGATGTTTGCGGCCCGCTCGAGGTGGTGCATCTGGCGGTGCAGCAGGCTGAGGTAGCGGCGAAGAATGCGGCATCCCTCTGGAACGGCGGTTCGGCGGAGCATCGCATGGACTATCGATGCAAACTGTTCGGCGTCTTCACCCACCCGCAGGTTGCCTCAGTGGGTCTCAACGAGACAGAGGCAAGGGCCCAGGGCGTGGTGTATCTTGTTTCATCATACCCATTTAATGATCACGGAAAGTCCATGGTGATGGGCGAGATGGACGGCTTTGTGAAGATGCTCGCGGATCCGGACACGGGCGCAATCCTGGGTGCTTCCGTGGCGGGGCCCGAAGCGACTGAATTGATACATGAAGTGACCGTGGCCCTGCACCTTGGCGCGACGGTTGCTCAATTTGCCAGGGCTCCTCATTATCACCCGACGCTCAGCGAGATCTGGACTTATCCCGCGGAGGATTTGGAAGAGCAGATTGCTGCAAAACCGTAAATATGATTTCACCCAAAGATTCAGGACGTTGTAATTGACACCCAATCCCGCTCCAGCTTATTTTCTCGCAATCCTGAAACAAATTATTGGTCAACCCACGGACGCAGCCAAAGACGATCGGCGCCCGGAGGCCCCTGCGTCTCCGTCGGTCCCACCAGCAGCCTCCCGTCCCTCTCCTTCATCCACATCAAGTTCTAC
>JAEYUU010000408.1 GCA_023429545.1 Verrucomicrobiota bacterium | reverse complement strand
CGCCAGTGCCGTGCTTGGTGCGTGGAGGCTCATCCTTCCCTCGTGGCTGGGTTGGATGCGGGGGCAGCTTGAACTTCGCAGGCATCTCCGGCGCGGTAATCGGGAGGGAGCACTGCAAGCCTACTTTCAGTGCTGGAGCAAACTCGTGGCCCTGCGCCGTGGCTGGTTTCTGCGTCGTTGGGCAGGGCAGGAAGATGCCAGGCCTCCTTCCAAACCTGAATCTTACGAGCTGGTTCGCGAAGACATCCGCTTCCCCGGGTTGGTGACAGCGCCGGCTGGAGTGGGATTTCATCTGGGGGAGTCAGTTGCTGGTGAGACGCTGCGATGGTCTGAACCCGCAGCGTATGTCGAGCTGCCGCTGGCCAAAGGAAAATACAGAATCACCCTTCGCTGGCTGCCGGTCCAGGAAAGTCCCTCCGTGCTTTTCTTCTTCAATGAACAGCGCATTCCTGAAGACGCGCTGAAGTGGAACGATGCAGGGGTTGAAATCCGCCTCCAGTCCCCATCCCGGGGCCACCAGCGTCTGGGTTGGATATCCCCACCCTGTCATGCGCCGCAGGACCCGCGGGCATTGGGAGTGGCGGTCCAGAGCATTGCCTGGCGCAGGGACAAGAAGGCTTTCTCCGCAAGGCCTGCTTCATCGCTGTTTTTCCTCCACATTCGCAAGACTGCGGGTGTCTCCCTGAGAGACGCGCTCCTCAACCGCTTTCCCGCCAGCGCCTCCCCATTTTTCCTCGCGCACACGCCAGACAATGCCAATCGTGATCCCAACGGCCACCCCCTGATCACGGGGCATGTGCACTTTGGCTACGTGGAGAAACTGCACCAGAGGCCGGCCATCTTCACCATGCTGCGTGACCCGGTAGATCGGGCGCTCTCGGCCTACTATTTCTTTCGGGGCCATGATCAGGCCAAGCTCGCTGAGCTGAAAAGTGAATTGTCAGCCGAAGCGTATGCCCAGCGACTCGAGTTCCTCACCAAGGCCCGTCAGTGGTCCCTGGGAGAGTTTCTGGAGCGCGAAGCTGAGCTGGCACGGCTTCATCTTGGAAATGTCCAGACCCGGCAGATGTTGCGAGATTGCGTGACCGGGGAACTGAACGAGTCGCACCTGACCGAGGCGCTGGAGAACCTTGAGGCCTGCGATGTGATCGGCCTGCTGGAGCGCCTTCCGGAGTCCATCACCTTGTTGGAGCATCGGATGGGCTGGGAAGGTCTGGGACCTGTCAGCCATCAAAATGCTACCGCCGGACGTCTGGCGCAACGTCAGGTCGATCCCGCAGCACGAGCCGTTCTCGTCTCATGGAACCATCTGGATGCCCGGCTCTACCAGAGGGCGCGTGAGCTCTTTGAAGGGCGGCTGGAAGCCATGCATGCCCGTCCCCACAAAGCATCCGGTTCCGGAGTTTCTCATCTTCCAAGCGCCGGCATTTTCACTCCTGCCCAGCCCATTCATGGCCACGGCTGGTATCCTCGTGAACACGCAAATGGCCGCTGGATCTGCTGGATGGGAGCCACATCCCACGCATGGCTCGATCTGTCAGTGGAGAGTCTCCGCGATAGCCGCCTGACTTGTGAAGTCCCATTCGCCATTTCACCGCTTGCGCTGGAGCTTCTTCAAATCCAGGTGAACGGCCTGCCAGTGGATCACCAGCGAAGCCACATGCAGAATCAGGATGTTTTTGCATGCCGGGTGCCTGCCGCGCATCTTCAACGATCCCCTCATCGAGTCCGGATCACCTTCATCTGCCGGGAACGCCTGCGCCCCAGTGACCTCAATCAGCAAAGCCGCGACCAGCGCTGGCTGTCACTTGCGCTGGGGGGCGTGCGACTCGTTCCGGATCCTTGAATCGTCCGGGAACGAAGCATCGCAGCCCCAATCGCTGATTCCCTTTCACGTTGTAGCGCCCGCCAGCACGACCAATCACTTCATCGGTGGCCGGATGGCAAACTCATCATGCCCCGCGAAGATCTCGGTGATGGTGCTCTCCTTGTGCTCGTCGCGCCATTTCACCAGAGCAGTCTTCATGGCTCCGAACACCTGGGGGAACTTCTTCTTCACATCGCGCTCGCAATGCTTGTCCTCCGCAAGGTCAAACAGGCGGAAGATGGGACCCTTCACGCCGGGCGTGTAGACAAGCTTGAAACGCTCCGTGCGGAGGACACGCTCCTTGGTTCGGATGACGTCCTCCTGATACTTGTCCTTGAGCACAAAGTGGAAGTCGAACTCAGGATCGATGGTTGTGGTTTCATCCATGGCCGGGATGAAGAGAGGCTCCTCACCGGGGATCTTGCGGCGGAAGAAGAGGTAGCTGGTTTCTCCGTACCATGCGAGCGAGAGGTCGGCATTTCCGCGCACGTAGGGTGCGACACTCTTCCCCTCGAAGCGTGGCTCCGGAGGCAGACCGGCGAGATCCAGCAGCGTGGGGGCGAAGTCGATCGTGCGGGTGATCCTGTCCGAGTGGCGGCCGCGATTCTCCACGCCAGGGACACGCAGGACGAAGGGGATGTTGTTGCTCTGATCGCCGCCATTGAAGGTGAGTCCGTGGCCGAAGGTGACATTCGGTTCGAAGAGGTCGTCGCCGTGGTCCCCGGTGATGAGCACGATGGTGTCGTCCTTCAGTCCCGAGGCATCCAGCTCGGTCATGATGCGGCCCACGCAGTCGTCGAACATGCGCACACAACCGTCGTAGAGCGCATCGATCTGCTCCACATCCTTCTTTGGCAGCTTTTCCCACTTGTTGCCGATGTCCACATTGCCGATGAACTCATCGACATTGAGCTTCAGTTCGAAGTTGTGCTCGCCCTTGTAGTTTGGGTCTCCGTAGAGCTCGGCGTACTGGCGCGGGGTGCGGTAAGGCAGGTGGGTGCAGGAGTAGAAGGCGAAGATGA
>JAEYUU010000384.1 GCA_023429545.1 Verrucomicrobiota bacterium | reverse complement strand
CAAGAGACGCAGACCTTCACGGTGCGCATTCCCGCAGGAGCCAGTGATGGCCGGCGTATTCGTGTGCCGGGAAAAGGGGGGCCGGGATACCACGGTGGCCCGCCTGGCGATCTATTCCTGAGGGTACGCCTTGCCGCTCATCCGGAGTTTCGTGCGAAGGAATCTGATCTCTTTCACGATCTCGATCTCGCGCCTTGGGAGGCCGTCCTGGGTGGCGAAGTAGAGGTGCCGAGTCTGGACGGCAGCCGGATTAAGCTGCGCATTCCCGCCGGAACGCAGAATGGCCAGCAACTGCGCCTCCGTGGTCGCGGCCTTCCCAAGGGGCGAAGCGGCGAGCGAGGTGACGTGTACGTCGTGGTAAATGTCGTGCTTCCCACCACGCTCACCGATGAGGACCGCGCGCACTGGGAGACTCTTGCCAGGGAGTCACCCTTCCGTCCCCGCCAAGGCGCATGAAATCGTAATTGCAACACCTAACGATCACCGGCCATGTCTGACTCGTCCGAATCGAATCAAACGTCGGGGCATGAACTCTACGCGATCGAGGTCGCAGCGGAGATCACGGACACGCCCCGTCACTTGATTGCGGTGTACTGCCGCCACGGCATGATTTCTCCAGTAGGCAAACCTGAGGAAGAGGGCTGGACCTTTGATGACGAGGCCATCCTGAAGCTCCGCCGCATCGAGTACCTGCGTGCGCAGTACGGAATGAATCTGGCCGGCCTGCGAGCCATGACTGCCTTGATGAGGGATGTGGAGGAACTCCGCGAGGAGGTGAGATTTTTGAGGGGAAGGTGAGAATGCGAGCTTAATAATCAGATGCAAAAAATTGCTCTGCAATTTCCGCACCTTTGAGGGAGGTGGATTTGTGGGCTGATGGGTGCTCTGTACGCAACATCCCGCCTGCCGGGTGCGTAGTCTCAGCACCCCCCAATGCCTTCCTTCATCATTCCCCGTAAGCCCGTTTCCCGCCGTCGTGTGTTGCGCGGCTTGGGCGCGACTATTGCACTGCCTTTCCTGAATGCCATGAGCCCTGCGCGGGCGGCTTCTTCGGCCAAGGCTCCCGTGCGCATGGCCTTCATCTTCATGCCCAATGGGGTGCGTCAGGATCGTTGGACGCCGGAGGGCACGGGTGCTGACTTCAAGTTTTCGCCCATCCTGCAGCCGCTGGAGCGGCACCGCGGCAGCCTGAATGTCCTCACGGAACTTGGCCACATGAACTGCCGCGAGGGCGATGGCCACTATGCCAAGACGGCGAACTGGCTCACGGGGACCAAGATTGCCAAGACCACCGGCAAGGACCTGCGCTGCGGCGTGAGCGTAGATCAGCTCTTCGCGCAGCAGGTGGGGCATGCCACCCGCTTCGCTTCGCTGGAACTGGGGACTGAGCCCATTCACAGCGGCGTGGATTTCAACGTCAACTACACGCAACTCTACGGGTCGCACATTTCCTGGCGCACGCCGACCTCGCCTCTGCCGCCGGAGATCAATCCGCGTTTTGTATTCGACCGTCTTTTCCGCGAGAATGCGGATCAGCGTCGCGCTTCCGCGCTGGAGAACAAGAGCGTGCTGGATCTCGTCATGAACGATGCAAGGGCCTTGCGCTCCACCGTCGGGCAGGAGGATCAGCAGAAGCTCGATGAATACCTGGAGAGCATCCGCAGTGTGGAGCGCCGCATCGAGGCGGACATCGCGCGCGTGGCCACCGGGGAGAATCTCGATCCGGCTGCCAAGGCGGAGATCACCAAACTGGATGAACGCATCAGCAAGGCCATGAACGGCCTGAAGGCAGATCCTGGTGGGCGTCTTCGCCTCGATCATACCGAGCACTCGCGCCTGATGATGGATCTCATCACGCTCTCCTTCTGGAGCGACAGCACGCGCGCCGCGTCCTTCATGTTTGGATGGGCGGTCAGCGGGAAGAATTTCTCCTTCCTCCCGGATGTGAAACTCGGCCACCACGAGAGCTCACATCACGAGAGCAAGGAGGAGAAGCTCGCACAGTACGAAAAGATCAACATCTGGCACTCGGAACAGTTCGCTTACATGCTGGATCGGATGAAGTCCATCAAGGAAGGTGACGGCACGCTGCTGGACAACAGTCTCGTGATGTTCGGCTCCAGCCTGCGGGACGGAAACAGCCACAATCCGAAGAACCTGCCCATCGTGCTCGCCGGCAACGGCGGCGGCATCAAGAGCGGTCAGCACCTGGTGTCGGGCAAGGACACGCCCCTCTGCAATCTCTTCCTCTCCATGCTGCAAGCCGGCGGGGTGAAGGCTGATCGCTTTGGTGACAGCACCGGGCCGCTCGCAGGGCTGATGTGAATGGAGCGCGATGGATGAGGGGGGAGGAGTAAACAGTAATCACATCCGGAAGCCTGATGCTGATTACTCGCGCCCTTCCTCACCTCGCCATCCGGAAGGGATAGCTCTGCACCACGGCGATGATCAGCGCCTCGCTGTGATAGTCGTTCTTTCGGATCGTTTCCTCCAGCCGCAGCAGCGTGGGCTGGTCCACGGTTTCGAGACCACGACTGAGGGCATACCCCAGCAGGCGTGAGCATAGGGTGCGGGAGAATTTGTCCTTCTCCTGCATGAGCACTTTGCGCATCTCCGCGGGATTGTTGAAGGCGCGGCCATCTGGCATCATACCGCCCACATCGAGGGGCTTCCCGTTCTCGTTGTCCCGCCACTGACCCACGGCGTTGAAGTTCTCCAGACCGAAGCCGAGGGGATCCATGCGGGCGTG
>JAEYUU010000041.1 GCA_023429545.1 Verrucomicrobiota bacterium | reverse complement strand
CTCTTCATGCGCAGAAGCATCCCCGAGCTGCCGCGCGTGTTTCACGTGAACTGGTTCCGCAAGGACAAGGACGGCAACTTCCTCTGGCCCGGCTTTGGCGACAACATGCGCGTGCTGGAGGGGATCGTGAACCGCTGTCGCGGCCGTGGCGCGGGACACGAGACGCAACTCGGATGGATGCCCCGCTACTCCGAACTGAATCTCAAAGGTCTGGAGCACATCTCCCGCGACACCATCGATGCACTCATGCGGGTGGATCACAAGGAATTGCGCGCCGAGCTTCTTTCCAGCGAAGAGCTCTACCTGGATCTCTACGATCACCTTCCCAAGGAACTCATCTACCAGCGCGAGCTGCTGGCGGGGAGATTCTAGCCGAACCATCCTGCGTATGGCGGGCCTCGCGATTTCGTTGCTTTCCGCGCGTTACCATCTCTGCTAAGAACTCCGCATGCAACCACCCATGGTCGAGGCCCGGGACCTGCGGCGCTCTTATGACCACGACGCCGTGCAGGCACTGCGCGGCGTCACCTTTTCCATTGCGCGCGGAGAGTTCGTTTCCATCACCGGTCCCAGTGGATCGGGCAAGTCCACGCTGCTGCGCCTCATCGGCGCCCTGGATGATGAGTTCGAGGGGACGCTGAGCATTGATGGTGTGGATCTCAGGAATCTGAAGGATCCCGAGGGTTTCCGCTCCCGCGTGATCGGCTTTGTGTTCCAGTCGTTCCATCTGCTGCCCACACTCACCGCCCTGGAGAATGTGCAGATGCCCATGTTCGAGACCAGGCTCACGGGACCACAACGAAAGGCACGCGCCATGGCCTTGCTGGAGTCCATGGGGCTCGGGTCCCGGCTGCATCACCTTCCAGCGAAGCTCTCCGGCGGCGAGCGGCAACGTGTGGCCATTGCGCGGAGCCTCGCCAATGAGCCGAGCTTCCTGCTCGCGGACGAACCCACGGGCAATCTCGACAGCAAGAGTGCCCAGAAGATTCTGGAGGTGCTGGATGAAGTGCACCAGCAGCGGCAGATGACCATCCTGATGGTCACCCATGACCCCACCGTGGCCGCGCGTGCGGAGCGCAGCCTGCGCATGCTGGATGGACAGATTGTCGAAGAAGTTCAGAACCGCACTCCTGCCGCCTGAGGCCTCCGCGCATGGCTTTTCTCACCCTCATTCTAAAAAATCTCCTGCGCCGGCCCTCGCGCAGCCTGCTCACCCTTCTGGGAATCTCCATCGGCATCGCGGCCGTGGTGGCACTCACCAGTCTCGCCTGGGGTTTTGAATTGAGCTGGTCCAATGTCTACCGCTCCCGCGGCACGGACCTCATCGTCACGCAGACGAAGATCCGCGGCGCCATGCCCGCCGCGTTCGACGACAGTTACAAGGCGGCGCTGCAGGCGCTGCCGCATGTCCGAGTGGTCACGGGTACTCTCGGCGATATCTTCAGCATCGAGGATGCTCCCACGATGGTCGTCGCCGGATGGGAGCCTGGCTGCCCGCTCTGGGACAAGATTCGCACCGTCAAAGGCGCCGCGCCTGCACCCGATTCCATGGACACCGCCTATGTGGGTGAAGTCGCCGCTGAATTGCTCGGCAAGACCGTGGGTGACACCGTACAGATTGAGACGTCCGAATACACCATCTGCGGCATCTACAGCAGCCCCGCCGTCGCGGAGAACAGCTCCATCATCGTCAACCTCCGCTCCATGCAGGCTCTCACCGATCGTGAGGGCAAGGTGAATTTCTTTGAGATCTTCCTCGATCCCGGCACCAGCGAACAGGACGTCACCGCCCTGCGCAAACGGATCAAGGAGATGATGCCCGGCTTCAGCGCCTTCCAGGCGGGCACGCTCGCGCAGAACAGCGTAGGCGTGCAACTGGCCAAGGCCATGAGCATCGGCACCTCCCTCATCGCGCTCATCGTGGGCGCCGTCGGTGTCATGAACACCATCCTCATGAGCGTCTTCGAACGCATCCAGGAGATCGGCGTGCTGCTCGCCATCGGCTGGCGGCGCTCCCGCATCCGCCGCATGATCCTCTTGGAGTCCATGGTGCTTGGCTTCCTCGGCGGCGCCATCGGCTGCGGTTTGGGCGTGGTGTGCACAAAGCTGATACAGTATACCCCCTGGCTGCGCGGCAAGATCGAGGCGGATATCACCCCCACCCTCCTGCTGGTTTCGCTGGCCATCTCCGTCGCCCTGGGGGCACTCGGAGGGCTTTACCCTGCGTGGCTCGGATCGAGGATGTCTCCCGCGAATGCCCTGCAGCATTGAGCAGGGGCAACCCCGGTAACAGCATGCTTGGACAGCACGGAAAAAGCATCGCAGCCATTGCCCCCAGCCCATCCTGCGGCATCATGAGGCATGGCAAAAGACAAAGTCAAAGACAAGAAGAAGGACAAGGGCAAGGCCCTCCCAGAGGCCAAGGCAAGCGCGCTTACGCTGCTTGGTCACTCGGAAAACAGACTCCCTACGTCCCCCGATGAGGCGAGGCTGGAGGTCTTCCCGAACCGCACCCCGGGGCGGAACTACCGCATCAACCTGAGCGCGCCGGAATTCTCCTCGCTTTGCCCCGTGACCGGGCAGCCGGATTCGGCCCATCTGGAAATCGTCTACGTGCCGGACCAGCTGTGCATCGAGACGAAGTCCTTCAAATTCTACCTGGCCTCCTACCGCAATTTCCCGGCCTTCAATGAGGTGATTGTGAACCGCATCCTCGACGACCTTGTGAAAGCCTGTGCGCCAAAGCAAATGCACATCCGCGGCGACTTCGGCGCCCGCGGCGGCATCTCACTCTCCTGCGAGGCGAAGTTCCCCGACTGGCCGGATGATGAAGAGGCCATGTGTGAGGGTGGGTGTCATCATCACTGATAGAAGGGACAAGGGGGTTCTGTTTCTGGGCTGCGAGCGACGATGACAGTGAGAATGCCGCAAAAGAAGCGCAAGAATCGCAGAGCAGAATCCGGAAGAGTCCTGATGTTCTCGTTGGCAGATCAGTGACTTGGTCGGAGTGTCTTTCAGTCACTTGCCCCTTTTCTC
>JAEYUU010000356.1 GCA_023429545.1 Verrucomicrobiota bacterium | reverse complement strand
GAATGGTATAGGTCGTGTAGAGCTGAGAAACGCCCGACAGATCCAGCGTGTGGGCTTCCAAAGGAGTTTCAGGAAGGCCCTGCGCCCGCTGGTAGCGGTTCAGCGCCTTGCTCGTGAATTCCCCCGGGCGGCCATCCAGTTTTCCCGGGCCAAAGAGTTTTCCATCCAGGAAGATCTGCAGTCGGAGAATGGCATCCACCGGCTCCGGCGCCTTGGGCAGGGGATCAGGAAGTACGGCGGCGAATGCGGCGGTCGCCACGAACGCCAGGATTGCGGGAAGAGCGGAAAAGATGCCTTTCATCGGAAACTCATGTGCGGATGCACGCCATTGTGACGTCGATCAATGCCCAATGCTGAACCGTGCCCCAGACAGATACGGTTGCAATGCCCCCTGCGGTCTGGTTTTGGGGAAACTCGTGTCTTCTTCTGCGTTGTTCCCTGCGTCTGGTTTTGCAGACGCGCGCGTAGCAGTTTCCATCAGCTGGCGTTGGGCCTCTTCGCGGGTTCAGCGACTCCCCGGCCATCTGTTCTCATCCCATCCCATCCCATGTCAGCACTGTTCTCCCCACTCTCAATCGGCCCACTTACCCTTGCCAATCGCGTCGTGATGGCTCCGCTCACCCGCTGCAGGGCGGATGCGGATCACGTGCCCACAGAGATCATGGTGGAGTATTATGCCCAGCGTGCGAGCGCCGGATTGATCGTGGCGGAGGCCACCATGGTGATGGAGGGCAACTCTGCGTTCAACGGGCGGGAGCCGGGCATCTACTCTCCTGCCCAGGTGGCGGCATGGAAGAAGGTCACGGATGCGGTGCATGCCAGGGGCGGACTCATCTGGCTCCAGCTGTGGCACGGGGGCCGCGCATGCCATCCGTACTTCAATCATGGGGCGCAGCCGGTGGCCCCGAGTGCCCTTGCAATCACTGGCGACGAGACTCACACTCCGGAGGGCCCTAAGCCATATGTCGTGCCGCGCGAACTGCGCGATGACGAGCTGCCAGGCATCGTCGAGAGCTTTCGCAAGGCCGCGGAGAATGCCAGGGCGGCGGGATTTGACGGTGTGGAGCTCCACGGCGCCAATGGATATCTTCTCGATGAGTTCCTGCGTGATGGGACGAACAAGAGGTCGGGTCCCTATGGCGGCCCGATCGAAAACAGGGCTCGTCTGCTGCTGGAGGTGACGGATGCTGTCTGCACAGTGTGGGACAAAAAGCAGGTGGGAGTTCGCATTTCGCCGCTCAACAGCTACAACGCTATGATCGACAGTGATCCGGTGGGGCTTACCCGCCATGTGTCCGCGGCTCTGAGTGAGCGTGGCATCGGCTACCTCCATCTCATGCGGTCGGACCTCTTCGGGGTCCAGAAGTCAGACACGGACATCGTCGCGGTGGCACGCGAAGCATTCAACGGCGTGCTCATCACCAACATGGGATACACCCGTGAAGAGGCTGATTCAGCGATCAGCGCGGGCAAGCTGGACGCGGTGGCTTTTGGACACCAGTACGTGAGCAATCCCGATCTCGCGGAACGCCTGCGCCATGGGAAAGAACTGGCACCTCCGGACACGGCAACATTCTACACGCACGATGCTCACGGATACACGGACTATCCATCGCTGAATGCCGCCTAGCGGGCACCGGTTGGCCCGGCATGGGAGAGCGTAGCCGGCGGCCATGATTGTCTGTGGAATCGTGGAACAAGCGAGTGGACCTGCAGTTCGGGATGAGCGCCTGTTGCCAGTTGCGGCTGGCGCTCCTGCATGAAAGGCGGGCTGACCGCGTTCTGTTTCCGCACCATGAATCTGCACCTTCCTGCCCGCCTTCCATGACAAGGCTCTGTCAGGGGATGCCGCCGCCGAAGCGAAGCTCAAGGAGAAGCTCGCCCATCTCGAGGTGCCGGAGAATCACGTGGAGGTGACCATCAAACTGCCGGGCCAGAAGTAGTGCCCCTACTTGAGTTCCGCTGCCACCTTCTCAAGCGCTTCATCGATCCGCTTCCGCAGTTCATCATTCCACCCGGAGGGGGCGCGGTCGCGGCGATTGGCGATGGCCGTGTAGTTGATGCCATCCAGACGTTGTGAGCAGATGGCCGTGACGCCGGGAAGACTTCCATCAAATGCGTAGCGGTAGCCCCCTTCCTTGCGAGGCTTCCCGCTGATCCAATACTTTTCCAGAAACCGGGTGTAGTCCGCAGCCGTGCAGGCCAGCGCGCCCGCGCCATCATGCGCTTCCGTCTGGAAGGACAAGGGAATCTGCTCCTGTGGATACTCAGGGTGGTAGCAGTACCAGATCTCTCCGGGCTGCCTCCTGCGCGCATCGGAAGCGCTCAAACTGAATGAAGGCGCTGCGGATTCCTTGCACACCGTCTCCTGCAGGTAGTCCACAAAACTTTGTCCACTGACCTTCTCAATGACGCGCACCAGGAGTATGTAGCCGAAGTTGCAATACGACTCCTTGGTGCCGGGATCGAAGTCGAGCGGGAGCGTGAGTCCGTAGCGCACCACATGCTTCGGTTCCAGTTCATCCGTTTTTATCCGGAACATCTTCTCCATCTCGGAACTGTGCGTGGTCAGGTCACCAGCCTTCTGATCACGATCCCACCCACCTTTGTGTTCCAGCAACTGATCGATAGTGACTACTTTCCAGCGCGAGTCACAGACTTTCGCCTCCTTGTACTGGTCAAGCTGCAGAACCGTGTACACCTGATCCTCCATTTTCAGTTTGCCGGCGTCGATTAAGGTGAGGACGGCAGCCTTAACCACCGGTTTCGTGAGCGAGGCCACCCGCATTTTCACGCCGGGTTGCAGAGGTGTCTTCAGCGTGGAGTCCGCCCAGCCAAAGGCGCGGTCATGCAGGATCTTCCCGTTGCGACCCAGTGCGAAGGTGACGGCGCCCACACCCTTCTCTGCCATGAATTGCTGGATGGCATCATCCAAAGTCGCCAGCTTTGCGTCGGCTTCGCCGCTCACAGGGATCTCTGCGGCGGTCAGCTTCTTGATCGCCTCAAAGCGATCCTTGACCTTGGGCCCGCTGCGTTGCGTGACATTGCCTGCCGCCGGCTTGCCTGGTGACTGCTGCTGTAGTTGTTGTTGTACGAAGGCCTTGTCCTCTGCCGACAGACGGTTCAGATCGAGGGTGAATTTTGCTCCGTTGCGCGCCGCGATGGTGACGGTTCTGTCATCCGCGGAGACGAAGTCCGCTTCGATCTTCCGCCCTGTGGTCGCCTCCGTCCACGTGCGTGCGTGAGCATGATGAGACAGGGCGCAGAGGAAGCAAGCCAGCGAAAATGGCAAGACCTTGGTCATGCCGCGAGGCTAGCGGAAGAGTTTAGCGATTGCAATCGCATCGAGGCAAAAAGCGGCACCTCCGGGTCGCGGAGGCGCTGCCAGTATCAAGTGCTGGTTCGGCGGCATGGTGCTCGGACAGGCTAGGCGCGAGCCTCCAGCACCACATTGAACGGCGTATCCGTGGCGCGGCGCACCTTGGTGAAGCCGCCGGAGTGGAACACTTCCGCGAGCTTCTTTTCACCTGCCTGTGCCCCCAAGGCCATGCCTCCGGACTGGCTCAGGGCGCCCGGCGTGCAGATCATGGTGGAGGCTGCGTAGTAGACGCGGCCCACCGGGTTGATGTTTTCCGCAAGAGTATCCCCCGCGCGTGGTTCCACCACCATGAGCGTGCCGTCCTTCGCGAGTGACTTCTTGATGTGCTTGCATGCGCCCACGGGATCACCCATGTCGTGCAGAGCATCGAAGATGGTCACCAGGTCGAAATCCTTGCCCGGGAAGTCCTGGGCAGAGGCGATCTCGAACCGCAGGTTCTTCAATCCGTGATCGGCAGCGTGTTTGTTCGACGCCTCAATGGAGGCCGGATGCAGGTCATACCCGACGAACTCCGAGTTTGGAAAGGACCGTGCCATGATGAAGGTGGAGATGCCATGTCCGCAGCCCACGTCTGCGACACGGGCACCCTTCTCGAGCTTTGCCACCACGCCATCCAGCGCAGGCAGCCAGGAACTCACCAGGTTCGCTTCATAGCCGGGACGGAAGAACCGTGCCGTGCCACAGAAGAGGCAGGCATGATGATCTCCCCAGGGCACACCCTTGCCGGTACGGAAGCTCTCGGCAATCTTCGGTTCATCGAGATAACTTGAGCCGATGGTGTAGAAGCCGCCAACCATCGCTGCGGGACTGTCCGGGTCGGCCAACACGGCAGCCTGCTCCGGGGTGAGTTGGAATGACTCGGTGCCAGCATCATACGCAATGTACTCCGCCGCGGCCTGGGCGCAGAGCCACTCGCGCAGATGGCGCTCATGCAGGCCGGTGGCGGAGGCCAGTTGCTGGCTGGTGCAGGGACCGTGTTTCCACAGAGCCTCGTAGAGACCGAGGCGGTCGCCCAGGATCACGAGGGAACCCGTCGCGGCCGCGCCCAGATCATTGAGCATGCGCCCCATGAAGGCATGGAGCTTGTCCGGGTTGATTTCAGCAGCCTTCGCGTGGCTGCCATTGCTGGTGGCCTTCTGAGAGGCAAGGGTATCGACTGACATGGTGGTGATGTTTGTACTTGGTTTGCCCGGTCGAGGTTTTTGGAGTGGGCATCCATACCGACCGGTTGGTATGATGCGGGGCACTGAAAAAATCAGGCAGCTTTTGCTGCGGACGGGAGCAGTTGTGACTCGATGGTCTTGCGGAAGCTCCGGATGCCCCGCGTGATGCGCGAGGGATCCCGGTAGGCCTTGGCCAGAACGATGGATCCTTCCAGGATCACGAGCAGTTCCTCCGCGAGTTCCTCGGCGGTGCAGGTAATCTCACTGCGTGCGGCCAGAGGCTTGAGTCGCGAAGCGATGTCCTTGATGACGACGGTGAAGAGGTTCGCCACCGCTTCCCGGAGGCGCGAATTGGTCTCGCCAAGCTCATTGGCGAACGTGCCGAGCAGGCAGCCCTGGCTCCACAGTGTCTCTGCGGAGCGCTCCAGATGGCGGAGGTAGGCGATGGATTGCCCGACCGGATCCGCGACCTTCTTGTACGACTCAGGCTTCAGCGCTTCGGCGGTAGTCTCCAGTGACCACCGCAGCACGCCGAGGCCAAGATCCTCTTTCGATTTGAAGGAGTGGTAGAAGCTGCCTTTGCTCACTCCGGCCTGCTCGCAAATCGTGTCCACCGAGGTGCCGGAATACCCACGCACCAGGAACAGCGCCTTGGCAGCGCTGAGCAGGCTTTCCTTGCTGGAAGGTTTGGACATGGGGAGTGACGACTAGACCGACTGGTCAGTCTAGTCAATCGCGAATTTTTGTCGGCATGCCTTAGCGAAACAGCGTGAACGGTTTCCGACTTCTTATCGTGGGATGATGGGCAGCACGATGCAGGATGGATGCTCTTTGCTGTGGAGGATGGTGTTCTCCGCCACCACAGTGCGCCGGTGATCGTTAAGCGGTTCGCCCGTGTTCGGGTTCACGTCGAACCGGGGGAAATTGCTGCTGCTCACTTCCACCCGAATGCGATGCCCCTTCTTGAAGACATTGCTGGTGGGATAGAGACGGATCGTGAAGGCATAGGGCTTGCCCGGCTCCATGAGCTTCTCTTCCTTCAGGCTGTCACGGAAGCGCGCGCGGATGATGCCTTCCGTGATCTTCAGGTCGAAGCCGCCGGGCCATGTCGTGCTGCCGGGATACACATCCACCAGCTTCGCGGTGAAGTCGGTGTCCACCGCGCTGGAAGTCGCCCAAAGCTTCACCGCGATTTCACCGGTGACTTCCGTGTCTTCCGCGAGTGGTTCTGTTTCGAAAATGACCACGTCGTTGCGCGCGGAGAGCGGGATGGGGTTGGGCCAGTTCCACACGTGTGGGCCGCCCCGCTGGTCCCACGCGCCCTGCAGGAGGATGTCGTTTCCACTCGAGATGTTGCCACCGATGGTCGGCACCGGATTCTTCGGATCAAAGGTAAAAGTCGTGGAAGACTTTTCTGCCATTGGTTTGTCGCTATCCAGCTTCCCGTTTGCGCCGAAGTAGAATGCCGTGGTCTGCTGTCTCGCGAGGGGCCACTCCTTCTCGTCACGCCACTCGCCCCCGTGGAAGAGCTTGCCCTTCTCCGTCTTGTGCCCATCCCCCGTGCCCATCACGAAGATGCGGACCTTGCTCGCGAAAGGCGCGGTTTTGCCCACGCTGTTCTCCTTGCCCTTGAGCCAGTGGTCGTACCACTCCAGGCGCCACGCGAGTTCATCGGGAATCGCGGCGTCTTTTCCATAGTCCACCTGTCCGTGCGATGATGCCGCCTGAGCGCCATGGATCCACGGGCCCATGATGAGATACACGTCGCTCTTCAGCGCCTTGCTCAGCGCCCCGAAGTTCGCGGTGGTATTCCCCGCCCACGAGTCATACCAGCCACCCACGAGATACACCGGGATGTCCCTGTACGAGGCGGCCTGCTCCAGGATGTTGTTCTGCTGCCAGTATGCATCATTGGCACCGTGGCTCATCGCTCCGGTGAGCCAGTCTTCGTACTCCGGTGCGAATTTGAGCGGGGTGGTGCCCTTGCGGAGCGGCAGGTTTGCGAGGTAGTGGAAACGGTTGTCAGCCATCTCCTTCAGCATCGCGGCGGTGGCCTCATCCTTCACTGCCTGGCTGCCCTTGCCCGCATTGAGCATGATCCAGTTCCAGAAACGCAGCTCAAACGCGCCTCCGTTGCGCATGGACTGCACTCCGCAGTTCGAGACGGCATCCACGGGAATCACGGTCGTCAACTCCTTCGCTCCCGCCAGCGCCATGGCATGCTGCGTGCCACCCACGTATGAGGTGCCGAACATGCCAATCTTTCCATCGCTCCATGGCTGTTTTCCAATCCACGCAGCCGCGTCTACGCCGTCGTTGCCATCGTCCGTCATCCAGTGCCACACGCCTTCACTGCCGTAGCGACCCCGGCAGTCCTGCGCCACGAAGACATAGCCGTGCCGGGTGAAGTAATCCGCCTGCTTCTTCGCACCGGTCTTGTTGTACGGCGTGCGGGTGAGGATGATGGGCAGCTTCTCCTGCACAGCGGTGCCATCCGCCTGAATCGGACGATACACATCCGTCGCCAGCTTCACGCCGTCGCGCATGGGTACCATCACATTGCTCTCCAGGACATATGGTGGCGGCGTGGCGAGCTTCTTCTCTTCCGTCCGCCCTTCGTGCGGAAAGAGACCGATGCCTATCAACGCTACCGCCAGTCGTCCCTTGAACCAGACATGTTTCCCAATCATGGCTCAGGGCTACGGGAAACTTCCGGGTCGTTTAGCAGAGAATGCCAGGGAGATACAAAGGTGTGAACTTTTGCGAGGAATTTACCGGCCCGCGCGCGGCAGAGAGGTGCGGCATTTTCAAGACCGGTTGGGTCCATGCTCGAGGGCAGCTCCGCTGGCACCACCTCAAGGCTTCAAATCCACATTGCTCACGCCCTTCTGACCCGGGTGAAAGATGTTGTTGGAGAAGCGGAGTCCCTGCGGTGCGTTCTTTCCATCGGTCTCAATGCGCACGGCATAGTGGTAGCGTGGTCCCTGCTTTTTCGGAACACCCTCTACCAGCGGCTCATCCCTGCCGGAGTCGTAGATCACGTTGCCCTGGATGAGCACATCGGTGAGCGGGGGATTCTCCGGAGTCTGTCCCTTGTCAAAGCGGAGCGGATTGCAGGAGGCGGTGTCGGTCCACATCCACGCGGCGCTGCCATAGCCGAAGTCGGAAATGATGTTGTTCGCAATGATGGAGCCACCATCCGTGTTGGGTTCCAGCGCGGGTTTGTCACCTTCGGCGGCCCGGGCGAAGTGAGAAGCCGCGCCCGGCATCAGGCCGATGCTCCAGAGATCATTTTTGATGAACTGGTTTCCGAGGATGAGCACGTTGCGCGAGCCGTGCATGGCCTTCATGCCAATGAAGGCATTGTTCACGATGTTGTTGGAAACGATGACCTGATCGCAATGCAGGTCGATGCCCTGCGCCGCATTCTCGATCTGATTGCCGAGCAGTTGCGTGCGTGCGTTGCGCTCCGGACCGTTCACCACAATGCCCGAGCCCTGGTGCCAGATGTTCACATATTCGGCTTTCCACACTTCCGGACTCATCAGCTTGCCCATCTGTACATTCTTCTTCGTGAACTTTCCCAGACCGTGTTTCTCCTTCAACTCGCGTGTGGGAACAAAGATGTGCTCCACCACGCGGCAGTTCTGGATGGTGCTGCCCTCGCTGTCCACCACCGCGATGCCCGTGCCATCGATGCACCGGAAGGCATAGCCATAGTT
>JAEYUU010000317.1 GCA_023429545.1 Verrucomicrobiota bacterium | reverse complement strand
CTCCAGCGGGTCCGGCATGTCACACGGGGGGGTGCCGCCACGTGCGGACAGCGGGATGGTGGTGAAGCTTTCCACGGCGCGGTAGAGTTCGCCCGAACGCACGGGCTTGGACACATAGTCATCCATGCCGGCGGCGAGGCAGCGCTCGCGGTCGCCCTTCATGGCATTGGCGGTCATGGCGATGATGGGAATGTGGCCGCCGGACTCGCGCTCCTGCTCGCGGATCACGGCGGTGGTCTCGAATCCATTGAGTTCCGGCATGTGCACATCCATGAGGATGGCGTCATAGGACTCCTGCGCCAGCATGTCCAGCGCCTCCCGGCCATTGCCTGCGACGGTCACGGCATGGCCGCGATCCTCGAGCATGCGGGTGGCCACGAGTTGGTTCACGCGGCCATCTTCCACCAGCAGCACGTTGAGCGGTCGCAGCGGGTGTGAGGGCAGGGGATGGAAGGGGCAGGTGCCGCAGATTTCCGCCTCATCATCATCAGAGCTCAGGGCGAGGATCTGCACGATGGCATCGAAAAGATCGCTCTGCTTGATGGGCTTGGTGAGCACGCGCTCGATGCCGGACTGCGGAGAATTGGCAAGGTGGATAAGATGCCCCGCGGACGAGAGCATGAGGATCTTGGGCGCATCACTGCCCAGAAGAAGCTGCGCTCTGCGGCTGACCTCGGGGCCATCCATGCCGGGCATCATCACATCCATGAGCACGAGGCGGAAGACTCGGCCCTTGGGGGAGCCGAGCAGCTCCAGCGCGAGCACCCCGCTGGGCACGCAGGTGGGGATCATCTGCCAGCCCTTGAGCATTTCATCGAGGATAAGGCGGTTCGTCGCATTGTCATCCACCACCAGCACATGCATGCCGTGGAGCACCTGCGGCTCGGGGCGCTTGCGGGGCAGCGGGGTGGTGACCAGCCCCATCTGCGCCGTGAAGTGGAAGATGCTGCCCGCGCCCGGGGTACTCTCCACCCAGATGCGGCCGTGCATCATCTCCACGAGCTGGCGGCAGATGGTAAGGCCCAGGCCGGTGCCGCCGTAGTGGCGCGTGGTGGAGCTCTCCGCCTGGGTGAAGGCCTCGAAAATCTTGTGGTGCTGCTCCTCCGCGATGCCGATGCCGGTGTCCTTCACGGAGAAGTGCAGCATGACGTGCCCTTCGGAGACGGACTCCACCTTCACGTCCACGACCACCTCGCCCTCGTGGGTGAACTTCACCGCGTTGCCCACCAGATTCACGAGCACCTGGCGCAGGCGGGCGATGTCTCCCATGAGGGTCTCCGGCACGCCGGGCTCGATGTGGCAGGCGAGTTCCAGGTTCTTTTCCGCCGCGCGCACGCCCAGGCTCTGCAGGGTGTCGCCGATGGCATCGCGCAGGCGGAATTCCTGATCATCCAGTTCCAGCTTGCCAGCCTCAATCTTGGAGAAGTCGAGGATGTCATTGAGAATGGTGAGCAGGGATTCCGCGGACTGGCGCACCAGCGTTTCATAGGAGCGCTGCTCCGGGCTGAGGTGCATGTTCAGCAGCAGCTCCGTGAGGCCCAGGATGCCATTCATGGGCGTGCGGATTTCGTGGCTCATGTTTGCCAGGAATTCGCTCTTGGCGCGGTTCGCCATCTCCGCAGCCTGCTTGGCGAGGCGGAGCTGTTCCTCGCCCTCCGCCAGGGCATACAGCGCTTGCTTCTGCTCCGTGACATCCGTGTGTGAACCTGCCATGCGGTAGGGCTGGCCTTTGGCATCCCGGAGGGCGATGCCACGGGCGAGCATCCAGCGGTAGCTGCCGTCCTTGTGCTGGAAGCGGAACTCCACGGCATAGGGGTCGATGCGCCCTTCCAGATAGTCCTTCACCGCCTGCATCACGCGGTCGTGGTCTTCGGGATGGAGGAGGCTCTCGAAGGTGGCGAAGACATTCTCCAGCTCGTGTTCCTCATATCCCACCATGGCCTTCCACCGGGGGGAGAAGTAGACAATGTTCGTGCGGATGTCCCAGTCCCAGATGCCGTCATTGGCTCCGCGCACGGCCAGGGCGAAGCGCTCCTCGCTTTCCGCCAGGGCGCGGGTGGACTCCTTGCGCTCCGTGACATCCGTGATGGCGCCGGCCATGCGATGCGCGGTGCCGTCCGGATTGCGGATGGCCCGGCCGCGCGCACGGAACCACCGGTAGGCGCCGTCCTTGCAGCGCAGGCGGTACTCCACATCGTAGGGCACGTCGCGGTCAAGGTGGGCATGCAGCGCGTCCAGGGTGCGCGCCTTGTCCTCCGGGTGGAGGCGGGATTCCCATTCGATGAACTGGTTGGAGAGCTCGTTGTTGGCGTAGCCCAGGAGCTCCTTGAAGCGGGGGGAGTAGTAGATGTCCCCGGTGCGCACCGTCCAGTCCCAAATACCATCATTGGTGCCGCGCACCGCCATGGAGAAGCGCTCCTCGCTCGCAAGCCATGCCTTCTGCGAGGTCTGCTCACGTTTCACCTGAGCCTCCAGCTCGCGAATGCGCGCGCGCAACTGGGATTCAACGGGGACACCCGTCTTTGGAATTCGGCTGGCCATCCTGATGTAAAATCGCAGGGCGTTACCGAATTCAGCCTGCAACGCCCGCGGAATCTAGCACAGGGCATTCGGTTTTGTCGAACGGTGAAAGTGAACGGAATGTTCCTATTTTTCCCACCTTGAGGGGCGGAGCATCGTGAACGGGGTTCTGGGGAGCGGCTTGGACTTTTCTCATCATGGCAGCGCACACGCATACGGCTTTAGCGCGAAATAAGAAATTTGCTTGGAATTGCGCTCGCGCTTTGCACCTTGGCGGCTTGTACGACGTAAGCCTGTATCCATGATGAACAAGATCCGAGTCGCTTGGCTGGCCTGTGGCTGGACATTCGTAGCCGCCGCGCTGGCTGCCATCTTTGTCTCGGATGAATGGGACGAGTTGATGGAGCAGATATGCCTCATCCTCGCGGGCGCATGGCTGCTGCTGGGAGCGACCCTCTGGGCTGCGCAGAATCCCGCTCCGCCGGCGTAATGCCGTGCAGAGGCAGTTGCAGGCAGCATTGAGAGCATTTTAATAGATACTGCAGCCGCATTCCGGATACGCCTTCGGTGTAAAGACGGTTACAGTTTAAACTAAAATGCCCGACGTCACGCTCGCCCTCTGATCTGATGGTCATTGGGCTGAATCCCTGAGCCGGACATGCACACCTTTTTGAGGGGTGTGCATGCCTGCCTTGAACGGAGACCCTGTTTCCGGAGAACCACGGGACTCTGGTGGCGGGATGCCTGTCCTGGTGTTGTGC
>JAEYUU010000290.1 GCA_023429545.1 Verrucomicrobiota bacterium | reverse complement strand
AGGGCAGGGAGAAGCTGGGACGGGAGCTTTCGCCGATTTACTGGGTGCACAAGGAGCAGCCGCCCGTCTTCATCGTGCATGGCGATGCGGATCCCCAGGTGTCGATCACGCAGGCACATCGCTTTTTCAAGAAATGCGGCGAAGTGGGGGCGGCATGCGAGGTGTTCATCCGCGAAGGTGCCGGTCACGGGGGATGGCAGGAGATGGTCGAAGACACTGCGCGCATGACCCAGTGGTTTGATCTGCAACTCCTCGGCAAGCAGCCGGTGAAGGCATTCAAGCTGGGCATCTCATCAGGACCGAGCACGCCGGTGAAGAAGCCTGCGGCTGCGCGTTGATTCGCAGCCGTTGCCGCAGGAACTGAAAAAGGCAATCTTCACCCGATCGCTGTCTTGCGGTACTTCATGCCCACGCCAATGCCCAGAGCCGCAGCGACCATGAGCAACACGATAGTCAGCAGCGGTCGATAGGCGAACCAGGCAGTTCCCATCACCACCAGCGAGAGCATCGCGGCCAGCACGGCGCAGAAGATCGTGATCCCTGCCTGGAGCAGGCGGCTGATGAAAGGCACGAACCGTCCCAAGGCCGCCAGTGGATTGAAGAGGAGGCGGGTGCCCGCGAACATGACTGCCAGCCCGAAGATGCGCAGCCCCCAGGTGAAGGCGTTGTTTTGCGCCACCGCCCGCTTGAACATGGCGCCCGCGTCCACCAGTCCGGTGGCCACCAGTTCCAGGTCCGTGCCTGCCTTGGTGGGATAGGGTGTGATGGAATCTCCAGACTGGCGCCCGATGACGCTGAACGGCCCGGGTTGCAGGATGCGATACGTCACACGCAGATCCCCCACCTGCGGCACGGAGGGATTCGCACCGAAGTACAATGTGTTCCCGGAATTCTGGGGTGGGTTCGGTTCTTTGAAGTCAACAACGCCCTGCCCCAGGGGTAATGGTACATCTCCGTCGAGCTTTGCGATGAGGCGATCCGGCAGGTGATAGGCGTCCAGGCGCGCGTCCCTGGCCAGCCACGTTTCGCCGCGGAAGCGCCATGCCGGCGGATTCTCGTGGCCCTGGCGCTGGTTGTAACGTGACGAATCCAGCGGCGTCGAGTCCCATGCCTTTTCGTACTTGTAAGTGAGCGTGGTGCCGGTATCCGCATCGCCGCCACCCGTCTTGCGGACGGAGTCCGACTTTTCCCGCCACTGGTACATCTCCACGGTGCGCACGAGGCGCAGCGCCTTCTGCTGGATGCCGAAGGCAGCATCTTCCAGCGGAGCGGTGGTGGTCACTGGACCGGCGAGATGCACCAGCTTTGCTTCGTTTTTTGGATCAGTCTTTCTGCTGTCCACGGAAATCACGGCTGCCGATCCTTCAGCCAGCCCCCTCGCGGTCTTGATTGCGCGGCCTTCATTCTTCCAGAGCAGCAGGCAGGACAGGAAGAGAATCAGGACGCCAAACAAGGACGCGGCGATGGATGCTTTCACTCCCTGCAACAAGGAGGCTCGTGGGTTGCTGGGAAGCGGAGGAGGCATGGTGGAGTTTTTCAGGATTGTCCGGTGGGAGGGGCCATCTATCCGGCGGATTTTTTCGACGTGCAACGTCCAGCTCGAACGCAACCTCGCCAGCTTGCAATCCGCCGCCGCACCTGCGATGAATGGCGATGAACCTCCGATTTTCGATCCTCGGTGCAGTCATGGCGATGCTCCTGGCGAGTTGCACCTCTCCCACGCCGCAAGTGCATGGACCTGCTGCTGGCGGACCATTCCGCCTAGGGGTGGATGTGCTGGCCGGAAACAACTGGGATCTGCTGCGAGGGAAGCGCGTGGGCCTCATCTGCAATCAGACGAGTATGACGGCTGGTGGCCTCACCACGCGCGCCGCGATGAAGCGCGGAGGCGTGAACTTGGTGGCGCTGTATGCGCCTGAGCACGGCATTGACGGCACCATAAAGGCCGGCGTGCATGTGCGAAATGTGAGGGACCGGCAGACAGGCCTTCCGGTGTACTCGCTCTATGGGGATACGCGGAAGCCCACGCCCGCGATGCTGGCTCCGATCGATGTGCTGGTGTTCGACCTGCAGGACATCGGCTCGCGCAGCTACACCTACATCTCCACCATGGTCTTGGCCATGGAGGCGTGCGGTGAGACGGGGAAGGAATTTGTGGTGCTGGACCGGCCCAATCCCATGGGTGGAATCCGGGTGGAGGGGCCGCCGGTGGAGTCCAAATGGATATCCTTCGTGAGCCAGGTGAATGTGCCCTACGTCCACGGCATGACGGCGGGTGAACTTGCCATGATGACCGCTGGGCAGGGCTGGGTCAGTCGTCGGCCCTCCTTCCGGGTGGTGCGCATGTCTGGGTGGAACCGTGGCATGCTCTGGGACAATACAGGCCTGCGCTGGCACCGCACCTCGCCCAATATTCCCCATGCCACCTCGCCGGTGTACTACGTGACCACTGGCATCCTGGGTGGGGCGGCAGCGGTGGATGTGGGAATCGGCACGGAAAATCCCTTTGGCTACGCGGGCGGGAGCGGTGTGAATGGCGCCGCTTTCTCCACTTATTGTCAGAGACTGGGGATGCCGGGAGTGCGCTTTACCCCGTACAGCAAGAACGGATTCGGCGGGGCACGACTGTCCATCGACCCCCGTACCACTGCCAATCTCACCGCGCTGGACGTGTACATGCTGGCCGAGCTCAACCGCCAGACACGGGGCCGGGTGCTGGGGAAGATGAAGGCGTCCCAGATCAACCTGTTCAACAAGGTGTACGGCAGCGACTCCCTCCGTCGAGACCTGATGCGCGGCACCTCTCCGCAGCGCATCGTTTCCTCGTGGCGGGGCTTTGAGCAGGGATTCCGCTCGAAACGCCAGCCCTACCTGCTGTACCCCTGATCTGACCCGAGAAACCACTGGACGCAGGGAGGGTTCCTCTGCCACAAATAGCTGTCCCGGTTGCCTCATCGCCCCGGCCCATTTATTTTCTCAATTTCATGGCAAAGAAAGCAGCTAGCAAAAAGGCCGCCCAACCGGTGGCGGCACCGTCCAAATTCGAAGGTGAAGCCATGGCCCGGGCCGCGGCCAAATACGCAGACGACAAGAAGGCGGAGGACATCGTGATCATGGACGTGCGCGGCATCTCGCCCGTCACGGACTACTTCGTCATCTGCAGCGTGACTTCCATGCCGCAACTGCGCGCGGTGCGGGATGAGATCGAGTACCAGTTCAAGACGGAGCACCACGCCCGGCCTCTTGCAGGGGACCGCAATCTGGAGAGCCTCTGGCTCATCCTGCACTACGGCGACGTGATGGTGCACATCTTCCACAAGGACAAGCGTGATTTCTACGCGCTGGAGGATCTGTGGAGTGATGCTCCGATTGTCCCGTGGAGTCCCACGCTGCCTGTGACCGCCGCGGCAGCAGCCAAGAAGGCCTCCTCACGCAAGGCTGCGAAGAAGGCTCCCAGCAAGAAGGCCGCGAGCAAGAAGACCAAATGAAGGTCGAGCTCATCAACACCGGCACGGAGCTGCTGATTGGTGATGTTATCAATACCAACGCCGCCTGGCTTGGCCAGAAGCTTGCCGAACTGGGACTGGCCGTGGATCGCGCCACCGTGGTCCCGGACGGCATGGCCATCGAAGATGCGCTGGGTGAAGCCTGCCGCCGGGCGGATGTGGTGATCGTCACCGGGGGGCTGGGTCCCACGTCTGATGACGTTTCTCGAGAGGCTGCCGCCGCCGTGCTGGGCCTCCCGATCGATGTGAGTGATGCCGTGCTGGCTGGACTGACCGAGTTCTTCGCGAAGCGCGGCAAACCGGTGAATGAGCACAACAAACGGCAGGCCATGGTCCCGCATGGAGGGCTCGTCCTGCCGAATCCGCATGGCACCGCGCCAGGGCTCTACCTGCCGTCCCCGCTGGGGAAAAGCAGGGGATTGCATAGCGCCATTTTTTTGCTGCCCGGGCCTCCTCGCGAGCTCCGGCCGATGATGGAGCAGGAAGTGGTGCCCCGTCTGCGAGAGATGCTGCCGGGTGCGGAGGATCGCGTGTGTCGCTATTTCAAGTTCACAGGGCTGGGCGAGTCCGACATCTCCATGGCGCTTCAGAGCGGACTGGAAAGCATCGGGGGCCTGGAGATCGGCTACTGCCTGGGGAAAGGGGACGTCGATGTCCGCCTCTCGGGTCCGGGGGCAGCGATTGAGATGGCCAGTGTGCTGTGCCGGGAAGCGCTGGGAGAGTTTCTCGTTTCCGATGACCGACGCCTCGTGGAGGAAGTCTGTGGGGCGCTCCTGACCGAAAAGGGGCAGTGGGTGGCCACGGCTGAGAGTTGCACGGGCGGCTTCATTGCCCATCGCCTGACGAATGTCAGTGGCGCTTCCGC
>JAEYUU010000167.1 GCA_023429545.1 Verrucomicrobiota bacterium | reverse complement strand
GCCCGTGACCGCCCATGCCGCCACCCCGGTGGGGCCGTTTGGCGACGAGCCGCACAACTACTGGACCGAACCGAAGGACGATCCCTTCACCAAGTTCACCAACCGCGTGGAGCGCGGCGAGGTGAAGCTCGACGCCAGTACGGGAGAGAAGGAATTCATCACGGGATTGCTTGGGCAGCTTGGGATTCCTGTCGGCTCACAGCTCTGGGTCTTCTCCGCCACCAGCCTGCAGAGTGGGCGCATCTCCGTGCGGAACCCCCGCGCCTTGTATTTCAACGAGGACATGTACATCGGCTATGTGCCCGGGGGCCAGGTGGAAGTGGCTTCGCTGGATTCCGAACTGGGCACCATCTTTTACATTTTCGACATGCCCACCGGCAACAGCCCGGTGCGCTTCCAGCGCTCTGAACGTTGCATGAATTGCCACGCGGGCGAGGCGCAGTATCGTGTGCCGGGTCTGGCGGTGGAGTCCGTGATTTCCGGACCCAACGCTGGCAGTCTGGATGCCTTCCGCCGCGGAGAAAGCGGTCACACCATTCCCCTGGAAAAACGTTGGGGGGGCTGGCACGTCACGGGCGCTCCCGCAAGCCTGAAGCACCATGGGAACGTCACGGGGCGCTCCCAGGGAGGAAAGCTCACGATGATCGATGTGCCGCCAGGAGGCTCCTTCGACATGGCGCGCTACCCGGTCAGCACCAGTGACGTGCTGCCGCACCTCATCTTTGAGCACCAGGTGGGATTCACCAACCGTGTCACCGAGGCACGGTATCTCACACGAGCCGCCCTCGCCGCCGGGAAGGGGCGCATCAGCAGCGAGGATGCGAAGATGCTCGATACCAAGGCCGCTGAACTCACCCGCTACATCCTCTTCGCCGATGAAGCACCATTGCCGCGCGAGGGCATCACGGGCGACGCGAGGTTCAAGGAGGAGTTCTTGCGCACCCGCAAAGCCGCGCCGGACGGAACGTCACTCAAGGACTTCGATCTGCGCACGCGCCTGTTCAAGCACCGGTGCAGCTACATGATCTATTCCCGAGCCTTCACGACTCTGCCCAAGGAGTTCAAGGATCGTGTATATGCGCGTCTCAGTGTGGCGCTGAGTGAGACCGTACCGTCACGCGAGTTCGCCTATCTTTCCGTGCCAGAGAAGCGGGCCATCCGTAGCATCGTGTCGGCGACGCTGGGGAAATGAGTGATATCCGTGGAAACAATGTTCAATGCTTCTGATCTGCTGCGGGAGTGGGTGAGGCTGGGTGCATGGTGTTCAACACAGAGACACAGAGGAACTTCGGAGACTGGGATGTGAGATGCGCTAATTTCTTGGACCACGAAGAGACAGACCTCATGAGTACCGTGACTCGCAAGAAGCGTTAGCAGTGATTTCAAGACCCTTGCTGCGGAGTTGGTTCGCTTGGGCAAGAGTGTGCCCGAGGTGGCTCAAGAGCTCGGCATTGGCGCTGGCATCCTTTACCGATGGACCCGGTCCCAAAGGCAGCCGGTATGGCAGCACTGCCTTCCGCTCCGTGCTCACACATGCCGACCCGCGCCATAGTATGTCTGGGCGGGCCAACCCCCTGCGACAAATGCGTGGACTGAATCCTTCATGGGCACCCTCAAACCAGAGATGCTCCAAAGAGGCCGCTTTGAAGACTTGCACCTCACTCCATCTGTCACCGTCACATACCTCCTACCTCCGCTGCACCATCTCCTGGCTCTGGCGCACCTTGAGAATGGTGTTCGCAGGCACCACGCCATTCACACTGGCGAGAGGATACACAATGGAATTACGACCCACGAGTGTTCCGGGATTCACGACGCTGTTGCAACCAATCTCGGCGTGGTCGCCCATGATGGCGCTGAACTTGCGCAGGCCGGTGGGGATGCGTTTGCCGTCATGCATGACGATTACCTCGGAGCGATCCAGGCGCACATTGGAAAGGATGACTCCGGCGCCGAGGTGCGCCTTGTAGCCCAGGATGGCATCGCCCACATAGTTGAAGTGCGGGACTTCGCAGTGGTCGAACAGGACGCAGTTCTTGAATTCACACGAGTTGCCCAGCACGCAATTGTCGCCGGTAATCACATTCTCCCGAAGGTAGGCCCCGCTGCGCACATGGCAGCCGCGCCCAAACCACGCCGGTCCCTTGATCACCGCGCCGGGCTCCACGATGGTGCCGGCGTCGATGAAGACCTGCTCTCCCACGGTCGCCTTCGGGGAGACGTCACCGTAGATGGCGGGCTTGAGCTTGAACTGCAGGTAGCTCTCGATGCGGGCCAGCGCACTCCACACCGGCCCGTCCTCCGCGAATAGCAGACCGTGATCTGTGTGCGAGAGATCGAGGTAGTCCGCCGGGAGCATCATGGTATTGCGTTCAAGGTAACCGGCATTGACGCTCCCATCCCGGAGGGATGAAAGCCTGTAGCCGGTGGTTGAGGGAGCGAAGCGAGCGATACCACCGGGAGATGCGGCTCCTCATATGCACCCAGGCAGGGGTGCCTGCCGGTACGATCCAGAACCAAAGCTTCCATGCCCTCCCGCCTGCTGCACCGCTGCCATCCCTTCAGGATGCGAATTGTCCTCCTAACCGGTGGTATCGCTGCGCTCAACCACCGGCTACATGCTGTCATGCCTCCGGCATGGCCTGCGAGACAAGACAATCCTGCGTCCATGGTGATCATTGCTCCTAAACCTGGGACACACATGCTGCGTGGGACGGACCGCCACCCCCACGCCACACTTTTTACACCGTCATCAGTTCCTTTTCCTTGGAGGCAAGGTGCTGGTCGATTTCGCCGATTTTCTTGTCGGTGATGTTCTGCACTTCTTTTTCACCCCGACGCAGGTCGTCCTCGGTGATCTCGCCGTCCTTCTCCTGCTTCTTGAGCGTCTCCAGCGCATCGCGGCGGGCGGAGCGTACGCGGACGCGGGCCTCCTCGCCCATCTGCTTGATGGTCTTCACGAGCTGCTGGCGGCGTTCGGTGGAAAGCTCCGGCACGGGCAGGCGGATGACCTTGCCCTCCACGGAGGGATTGAGTCCGAGCTGGGATCCGTTGATGGCGCGCTCGATGTCCTTAAGGGTGCCCGGGTCGAAGGGCTCGATGCGGATGAGCCGCGCCTCCGGGGTGGAGATCATGGCGAGCTGCTTGAGCTTCATGTGGCTGCCGTAGCTTTGCACCAGCACGTCCAGATTCTCCACCAGCATGGGTGAGGCCTTGCCGGTGCGCACGGCGGCGAACTCATGGATGGAGTGCTCGACGGCCTTGGTCATGGCGTCTTCGGCGGACTTGATGGTAACAGTGGCGGACATGGCGGGAACGGATGGTTGGTTCAGGAAAAAATCGCGGGGCAGACCACCGGCGGGCGGATAATGTGGCACGCCCGGCCACGGTGTCTTGCAGTCTTTTTGTTACGCGGTGACGATGGTGCCGATGGGCTCACCCACCAGCGCGCGGCGGATGTTGTCCTCCTCGTTCATGGAGAAGACCACGATGGGCATGTTGTTCTCCTGGCACAGGCTGAAGGCGGTGGCGTCCATGACCTTGAGCTGGCGGACGAGCGCTTCCTGGAAGGTGAGGCACTCAAACCGGACCGCATTCGGATTCTTCTTGGGGTCGCTGTCGTAGATGCCGTCCACCTTGGTGGCCTTGAGCACCACGTCCGCGGCGATCTCGCTGGCGCGGAGGGCGGCGGTGGTGTCAGTGGAAAAGAAAGGGTTCCCGGTGCCGGCGGCGAAGATGACCACGCGGCCCAGCTCCAGGTGGCGCATGGCACGGCGGCGGATGAAGGGCTCGGCGACGCCGTCCATCTTGATCGCGCTCTGCACCCGGGTGGGCACGTCCATGGCCTCCAGCATGGACTGGACGGCCAGGGAGTTCATCACCGTGGCGAGCATGCCCATGTAGTCCGCCGTGGCACGTTCCATGCCGCGACTGCTGGCAGTGACGCCGCGCCAGAAGTTGCCACCGCCCACCACCAGGGCGATCTCCAGCCCGTTTTGATGCGCCGCCTTGATCTGATGCGCGATGTTTTCCACGATGGGTTGAGAAATATTGTCGTGGCCACCGGGCTCCCGGAGGGCCTCACCACTGAGCTTTAGTAGAACGCGCTTGAACTTCCTCTTGTCGTCGTCGGGCATCGTGTGGGCTTGATTTTGCCCATGAAACACGGGGATGCAGGTGTTGCAAAGACAATTCAGCCCCGGCGACGCATCCGTGCGAAGGGTAGGTCGAGCAGGGTGAAGAAAACGAGGCCGAGCAGCAGGGTGAAAACGATGTACCAGGGCCAGGGGCCGAGCGCATCGAGGAGGCTGGCGGTATCCGGCTTGCGCCGCAGGAAGCCGTAGTTTGCGCCCACCACCCAGTCGAAGACTCCTACCACCACCGCGTATCCCACGATGAGGACCCATGCCTTCCACTTCGCGCTGGCCCGGGGGATGAGGCGGAGACCCATCACCCCATACAGCGCGGCGATGACCACCCCGCCGTGATTCAGGAAAAAGAGGACGTAACGCGGATGCGGCCAGTCCTGCGTGAGGGCGGGGGTGATGAGTCCCTGCAGCGTGCCCGCCAGCCCCCAAAAGTAGACCAGCTCAAAGGCCGTCCGCCGGTGCGTGAGCAGTGCGAACGCCCCGAGAAAGGCGGCAAGGTCGCACAGGTGGCACGGGAACGAATTGTCCACCGTGAGGAATCCCATGCTGTAGGCGACCCAGAAGCTGAGTGGCCACTGGATGATCAGAAGCACCGCCATGGTGAACTCCAGCCCCTGCTGGAGGGGTCGCATGCGCCGGCGCGCAGCGTAAATCATCACCAACCCCACCACCAGGGCGGCCGTCAGCGCCGCGATGTGCGTGATGCTGAAGACACGGAATGCGGGGAATTCGGCAGGAATCATGCAGCCAGGCGCGTCGTGGGATCAGCGCGTCCAGCGCCCCCCCGGGGAGATGCGGATGCCCCCCAAGGGGTCGGAATAGTC
>JAEYUU010000158.1 GCA_023429545.1 Verrucomicrobiota bacterium | reverse complement strand
GTAAGCGGTGCGCCGGTAAGATGCTGCGATAACGCCAAGGGAACATTCCAAGCCTCATTTTTCCAATCACTCCTTCTGCTTCGCTGCTTTGTGATTGATCCGATGGTGCCGTCGGGCATCCTCCCGGGCGGCGCACTACGACCACCGTCCCACTGTCGTGCCGCCTACCGTCCCGCCGCACGCCGCGCGTCGCGGAAGTCTCCCGTGGAGTAGCCCACGGACACTTCCATGGTACCGTGCAGGGACAGGGGATCTTCCCCCTCCTTCTTTTCGCCGAGCAGATAGCTGCCTTCATCCGTGGGGGGCTTGTTTGATGAAGCGCATCCGGTGAGGAGCGAGCACAGGCACAGGGCAATGCCGATGCTGATGCCGATGGCTGCGCATGGTGCTGCGGGTAGGGACTTTTGAAGAGAGTTCATTGTCGGCGGATGCTCGCGGACGACGGTCCACCATGGCGCGCATCTGGTGTGGAGCAAGCACACCATGTGCCGCAGCGGGCACTTGAAATACCATTGCAAATCCAAAACTGCCGCCCACAATCCTGCCCGATGAAACGCACCACCGCACTCCTCGCCTTGTTGTTATCCGCCTCGGTCCATGCCGAGACTCCCGTCCACGTCGCCACCACGCCCATGCAGCGTCCGGAGCCCGGCAGCCAGGCGCGGCATGAAAAGTTCAACGTCATCTCCAAGGAAGGCACGGCGGAGCTGGTGTTTCTCGGCGATTCCATCACGCAAGGCTGGGAGGGCGCGGGCAAGGCGGTGTGGGAAAAGACCTGGGCTCCCCTCAAGGCGGCCAATTTCGGCATCGGCGGCGACCGCACGGAGCACGTCCTCTGGCGTCTGGAGCATGGCAACTTCGACGGGCTCAAGCCCAAGGCAATTGTGCTCATGATTGGCACGAACAACACCGGCCACCAGAAGACCGGTGGCTACCAGAGCACCGCACAGCAGACTGCGGATGGCGTGAAGCTCATCTTGGAAAAGCTCAAGGCCAAGGCTCCGCAGGCAAAGATTCTCTTGCTCGGCATCTTCCCCCGCGGCGCCACGCCTGAGGACGTTTTCCGGAAGCAGAACGAGGCAACCAACGCCATCATCAAGGGTTATGCCGATGACAAGACCGTGTTCTACATGGACATTGGCTCCAAGTTCCTCGCCGCGGATGGCACCCTGCCACAGGAGATCATGCCCGACCGCCTGCACCTTTCGCCAAAGGGTTATGAGCTCTGGTCAGAAGCGATTGAGCCCAAGGTGAAAGAACTGCTTAAGTAGCCGATTCCTTTGTGTTCTAGGACACCATCTCACACCACACGATGTCTCTGGATTTGGGGAATATTGCCAGCATTGGCGACCCCTGGTTCTGGTTTCTACTGACCGGCTCGTCCCTGGTGTGGGTGGTGACCCTTGGAAAAGGGTGGCTGATGGACCATCACCCGCACTGGGCGGCTGGGGTTGGCCTGATGCTTCACCTGGCGGTACTGGCGTTGGTGGTGTTTCTCTGGAGCGAATCCAGTTCTGCCGAGCAGGGGGAACCCCGGATCTCCCCAAGTCCAATCCGCTGCTGGTGTGAAAGGGGCGTAGATTGATTTGGAGTGCTGGAGCAAGCTCCAGCACCAAATTCGCCGATTGCTCATGGTTCACGCCAACAATCAGGCGGCCCACAGTTTTGGATTGAATCGTCCTGGGCGTTCGAGAAAATCCAGTCATGCCCCTGGATGAAGTCATCGGCGAAGGCTGCATCAAGCTGCTGCTACGCTTTCTTTTCGAGGTACTCATTGAGTGGTTTGGTCATATCGTTTGGACAGTCTTCCAGTACATGGGAGCGTCGGTGGTCTGGCTCGTGACCTTCGGCCGCGTCTGGATGCTCGATGGGAACGAAAACTGGGCGGGTGTCGTTGGACTCCTCCTCACCATCGCGCTAGGAGTGTGTCTGTTCAGGGTGTTCGGATCGTAGCACCATTGTCAGCAGCACTCATGAAACTCGACCATCTCCATCTCTGGCATGACACCGTCCCGCACGCCGGGCCGCTGAACATGGCCATCGATGAGGTGTTGCTCCATCAGGCAAAGGAGCCCTGGCTGCGGTGCTACGCGTGGAGCGAACCCAGCGTTAGTATCGGCTTCTCCCAGGACCCCGCGGCGCTTGCGCCCACACTGCCGCCTTTTCCCGTGGTGCGGCGGTGGACGGGAGGGGGAGTCGTCATTCACGATGGCGACTGGACCTACACGCTCATCGTGCCTCGGGATCATCCCTTCTGCGAACTGCGCCCGGTGGAAACGTACCGCCTCATCCATGTGGCACTTATCGAGGCGCTCCAAGGCATCGGTGAAGCAGGCTGCGAACTCCAGCCCGTGAGCACGAGCGAAGGTCGTGGTGTGTGCTTCGTGGAGCCCGCCATGTATGACGTGGTGCGTGGCCCGGACAAGATTGCCGGCGCGGCGCAGCGTCGGAGCCGCCTCGGATTCCTGCATCAGGCCAGCGTGCAGAACGTGACGCTGCCGGCGGACTTCG
>JAEYUU010000153.1 GCA_023429545.1 Verrucomicrobiota bacterium | reverse complement strand
GCGGGATACTCGCACATGGGCGGGGGATTGCCGGACTTGTGCCAGGCATTCTCAAGTTCATCGATGAAGGCCCAGGCGTTTTCCACTTCATCGCGGCGCGCGAAGAGCGTGGCGTCACCCGCCATGGCGTCGAGCAGCAGGCGCTCATAGGCTTCCGGGCTGGCCTTGCCGAAGCTGGTGCTGTAGCGGAAGTCCATCTTCACCGGCTGCATCAGGAGTTGCACGCCAGGCAGCTTGGAGAGCATGCGCATGGAGATGCCTTCATCTGGCTGGATGCGGATCACCATCACGTTGCGGGTGCCGCGCTGCTGGAGCGTGGGGAAGGGGACCTGGGGTGGGGACTTGAAGTGGATGGAGATTTCCGTGGCCTTCTTCGGAAGCTGCTTGCCCACGCGCATGTAGAAGGGCACGCCCTGCCAGCGCCAGGTATCCACAAAGAGACGCAGCGCCACATAGGACTCCGTCTTCGACTCGGGGCTCACCCGATCCTCCTGCCGGTAGCCCACGCGCTCCACACCATCCACGCTGCCCGCGGTGTACTGGGCGCGCACGATGTTCTTCGCCACTTCCTCCGGTCCCTTGTAGCGGCGCAGGGAGCGGATGACCTTCACCTTCTCATCGCGCACGGCGTCGGCGCCAAGGTCACTCGGCGGCTCCATGGCCACGAGGCTGAGAAGTTGGAAGAGGTGGTTCTGCACCATGTCACGCAATGCGCCGGCGGTGTCATAATATCCACCGCGACCGCCTTCCATGCCCAGGTTCTCCGCGCAGGTGATCTGCACGTGGTCAATGAAGGTGCTGTTCCAGAGCGGCTCGAACATCACGTTGGCAAAGCGCAGCACCATGATGTTCTGCGCGGTCTCCTTGCCCAGATAGTGGTCGATCCGGTAAGTGTCCCTTTCTTCGAAGACATCGCTCACCACCTGATTCAGGCGGCGTGCCGTGGCGAGATCCTTGCCAAAGGGTTTTTCGCATACCACGCGCGCCCATTTGCCATTGGCGCCCTCATTCAGGCCGCTCTGCTTGAGCATGAGCATGATTTCGTCAAAGAACTCCGGGGCGCTTGCAAGGTAGAAGAGGCGGTTGGCAGGCACGCCGCGCTCCTCGTCGAATTTGTCCAGCAGGGTCTTGAGGGACTTGTAGCCTTCCAAGTCCTGGAACTCGCTCTTGTGATAGTGAATGCTCTGGCCAAAGCTGTCCCACAACGTGGCATCATGACCCTGGCGGGAGTGTTTCTTGTTGGCCTCTTCCAACTCGGCACGGAATCCCTCGTCCGTCTTGTCGCGGCGTGCAAAGCCGACCACCTTGAACTGGGGAGGGAGATCGCCGCCGGCAGCGAGGTTGTAGAGAGCTGGAATGAGCTTGCGATGGGTCAGGTCACCCGTGGCGCCGAAGATGACCACGGTGCAGGGCTCCGCGCGATGGCGCTGGATGAGCGTTTCCTGGAAGGGATTTTCGAGTTCGGACATGATGTATGAGGACAGTACGCCGCCTGGGGAAGGGAGGGCGGCAGGGGTGGGGAGACTAGCCCGCCGCCCCGCAATGCGCAACCCACGAGGGTGCTAGATGCAAGGCTAGTCCATGAAAGCAATTCATGGACAAGATGAGGAACGGGTGGCCCTTTCCATGCGAACGCGCGCTCCGATTTAAGCCCTGTCGAAGGCGTCTTTGATTACACCGCCGAGATCCGTCAGCATCTGGTCGCATGCTCCGGTGCAGGAGGAGCCGTGCATCACTGCAAGTGTCCGCGGCTTCAACTCGGCGAGACTCCGGAGGACGCCCTCCGTCTTGCGTGTGTAGGGCATGTAGCCTGCCAGCGGTCCTTGATTGAGGCGTGACATCGCGTCACGTGTCCGGCCAATCAAATCGGATTCCGTGAGTGCCTCGGTGTTGCCGAAATGATGGAACAGGTCGGAGCAAAACAGGGTCTTGTTCGTCTCCTCAAACAGCACGCCGGCATCCCAGCCATGGGGGATGTGGGGCGACTGGTGAAAACGGAAGCGGTATTTGCCGGTGGTAAGCGCGTCCTCCTGGGTCATGCCGCGCGCGGGACGCAGGGAGAAGTCATCCACGCTCACCAGTTTGCCCACCAGGGTGCAGACCGGCTGTGCTTCCGGGGCGATCTGCAGCCATTCGTTCAGAGCGCCGCATTCATCAGACTCGAAATGGCTCCAGCCGATCCATTTGATGGTAGTGGGGTCAATGACGGAGCCGATGGCCTCCTTCAGCATGGGGAACATGTTCTTCAGACCTGTGTGAAAAAGCAGCGGCTCTTCATCACGCACCAGGAAATGATTGAACTGCATGTCGAACTCCGGGACGTAGACCGAAAATCGAAACACATCGGGAGCGATTTCATCGATGGCAGTCATGGCGGGGCAGGTGCTGCGCCGGATTGTTCTCGGTTTTGCTTTCAGAGTCCAGTGGAAAACTGTGGCAAAACCCCGTAGTTCCGGCCCGAAAGGCCACCGGGGATGAGGTGTTGCGCTCCCTACGGCAGCGGGAACCGCCGGTTCAGTTCCGCGACTTCACCGCGGATCTTCGCGAGCGCTTCAGGCTTCTCACGGGCCTCCAGCGCTTCGTGCATCCATGCCGCGATTTGCTTCATCTCGACTTCCTTCATGCCACGAGTGGGCACGGCGGGGGTGCCGACGCGGATGCCGCCCCCGAGGGTGATCTTCTCCGTATCGAAGGGAATGCCGTTCTTGTTCACGGTGATGCCGGCGTGGTCGAGCGTCTCGGAGGCGATTTTGCCGTTCAGGCCGCGGGGCCGCAAGTCGACCAGCATCAGGTGATTGTCCGTGCCGCCGCTCACGATGCGGTACCCCAGCGCCGCGAGTTCCGCGGCCAGTGCCTGGGCGTTCTTCACGACTTGCTGCTGGTATGCCTTGAATCCGGGCTGGAGTGCTTCGTGGAAGCAGACGGCTTTTGCCGCGATGACGTGCATGAGCGGTCCCCCTTGAGTGCCGGGGAAAACCATGGCGTTGATTTTCTTGGCGAGGTCTTCATTGTTGGTCAGCACGATGCCGCCGCGCGGGCCGCGCAGGCTCTTGTGCGTGGTGGAGGTGACGAAGTCCGCATACGGCAGCGGTGAGGGATGCACTCCGCCAGCGACGAGTCCGGCGATGTGCGCCATGTCCACAAACAGATAAGCGCCCACACTCTTTGCGATCTCCGCCATGCGGGCGAAATCAATCACGCGTGGATACGCGCTCGCACCGGCGGTGATCATCTTCGGTTGCACCTCATGCGCCTGCTTTGCCAGCGCGTCGTAGTCGATGCGCTCATCCTTTTCGCTCACACCATAGTGGGTCACTTCGTAGAATTTGCCGCTGAAGTTTGCGCTGTGGCCGTGGGTGAGATGGCCACCGTGGGCCAGGTTCATGGTCAGAATCTTGTCACCAGGTTTCAGCACGCTGAAGTACACCGCCGCGTTTGCCTGCGAGCCGGAGTGCGGCTGCACGTTGGCGTACTTCGCGCCGAAGAGTTCGCACACGCGGTCGATGGCAAGCAGTTCCGCCTTGTCCACTTCTTCACAGCCGCCGTACCAGCGGCGTCCGGGATAGCCTTCCGC
>JAEYUU010000075.1 GCA_023429545.1 Verrucomicrobiota bacterium | reverse complement strand
GAAGACTTCACCGAGGCCGTGAAATCCTCACTGGCCGCCTCCCAGCCCACCGATCTCTCCGTGCAGGGAGCGGACAAAAACTGGTTCTTCCTTCGCAAGGAACTGGAGCATCTCGCCAGTGGAGATCTCGCAGCCGCGGACATGGCCAAGATGAACAAGGAAGGCACCGATCCGATGCCCGCCATCACGAAGTACGCGCAGGAACTCAAGGAGCTGGGCGTGGAGCTGCTCCTCGTGCCAGTGCCTCCGAAGGCCGCCATCTACCCAGAGAAACTGAGCGCCGGAGCCGATGCCAAAACGGTGCCGAGCCTGCTTCCCTACTATGCCAAACTCCAGGCAGCAGGAATCGAAGTGCTGGATCTGGAGACGGTGTTCAAGGCGGAGCGCACCAAGGGAGATGCCAATCAACTCTACTGCGCCACGGACTCCCACTGGTCACCCTATGCCTGCCAGATGGTGGCAAAACTCGTGGCAGACAAGCTCAAGACCCATCCCACCGTGGCGCAGGCTGCTGGCAGTGGATTTGCCACGCTGCCCGTGCAGACGCTGGAGTTTCACGGAGACCTGCTCAGCGACGCCCAGAAGGGTTCCGTGCCCAAGGAAAAACTCCCCATGCAACGCGCAGGCAAGTCCGCGGGCGGCGACGTGAGCACGGTGGAAAGCGACCCCGCGAGCCCGGTGCTGGTGATGGGTGACAGCCACCTGCAGGAGTTCCGCCGCGGTGGCACCATGCTGGCACAGCAGGGCGGGTTTGTGGATCACCTCCAGGCGGAGCTCGCCACTGCCGTGGAGGAATTTTCCATGCAGGCCGGTGGCGCAGATGGCCCCCGCCGGGAAATAGCCCGTGCCACCGTGAAGAATGGTGAGTTCTGGTCGAAGAAGAAGGTGGCCGTTTGGGTCTTCACCGCGCGCGAGTTCACCTTCGGCAAGTGGAACCCGGCCATCCCGGCCAAGGTGGTGAAGAAGTCGTAGTGGTCCCGGCACACCGGGCCACCCAGCGACCCGGCAAGGAGCTGCGACCTCAGTCGCCGTTGCCTCCTTAACGTCTGTCTCATCCCCCTCAATCCACGAAAGAACCTGCTGCACGGACCCTTTGAGTCCGTGCCATGCCTCGCACACACTTTCGGGATGGGACGGCCGTCGCTGCTTCTGTCCTGCTGATTGCCGCTTTCGTTCACGGGCAAGCCATATGCGCTGCAGAAGGCACCGTTTCAGATCGCACCGCTCTTGTCAGGGCTATTCAGGAAGCAACTCCCGGCACCACCATCCGCGTCGCACCGGGAAAATATCAGGGAGGGCTCTCGGCCACCAAGCTCCACGGCTCGGAGGGAAAACCCATTGTCATCACCGCAGCGGATCCCAAGCAGCCACCCGTGTTCGAAGGGTCTGGTTCAGGCATTCAATTGAGCGGTTGCAGCTACGTGGAACTGCATGATCTGCACTTCACCGGCGCCACGGGCAATGGGATCAACATTGACGACGCCAGCGAGCGCGACAAGCCATCGCGCGGGATCGTGCTGCGACGTCTCACCGTCGCGAATGTCGGTCCGCAGGGCAATCGCGATGGCATCAAGATGTCCGGTGTGGATGGATTCGTCATCGATGGCTGTCGCGTGGAACGCTGGGGCAGCGGTGGTTCGGCCATTGATTTTGTGGGATGCCATGAAGGCGTCATCGAGAACTGCATCTTCACGCATGAAGAGGGAACTGCTTCCGCGCAGGCGAATGGCGTGCAAACGAAGGGCGGCAGCCGGAAGATAGCCATCCGGCGCTGCCGCTTCATCCATGCCGGTGGGCGGGCGGTGAATGCAGGAGGCAGCACCGGGATGGAGTACATGCGCCCTGCGAATCCCGGGTACGAGGCGAAGGACATCAGCGTGGAGGACTGCTATTTCATCGGCTCCGCTGCGCCTGTGGCATTCGTGGGTGTGGATGGCGCAACTTTCCGGCACAACACCATATATCGTCCCGCCCGCTGGGTGTTGCGCATTCTCCAGGAGAATCAGAATCCCGGCTACGCTCCATGCCGCAACGGGGTCTTCAGTGACAACCTCATTGTCTTCCACTCGACCGACCTATCCACCACGGTGAATGTCGGAGGCGGGACGGAGCCGCAGACATTCCGCTTCGAGAACAATGCGTGGTTCTGTGAAGATGCACCTGCGCGGACGCAGTCATTGGTGCGCCTGCCGGTGGCGGAAGTGGGCGGTATTCATGGAACAGATCCCAAGCTGAAGAACCCAGCAGGAAGACATCTCACCAAGGCTGCTGACAGCCCGCTGAAGAAGTACGGCGTGAGGGAACAGCCGTGAGAGATTTGATGCTCGCGAGCGAGATCAGCCATCAAAGCTGTCCCGCACGCGAAGCATTGCTTCTGCCAGCGCGTGCCAGTCCTCTTCGGTGGTGTCCCATCCCCCGCTGATGCGCAACACGCGCTTCATTTCTTCCGGGGTAGCGCCGATGGCTTGCAACACTTGCGAGGCACCGTCATGTCCTGCGCTGCAAGCGGAGCCCGTCGAGACAGCAAAACCCTGCTGGCTGAGCCGGGCGAGCCACTTGCGATGGTCGTGACGCGGCAGGATGAGCATCACCGTGTTCCACAGGCGGGCGGCCCCTTCCCCAACAATTTTCGTGTCCGGAATGTCGACGCACACTCTTGCCGCGAAGGCATCACGCAGTGTCTCCTGGCGCTGGGCTATGAGTTCAAGTGGGGGCGTCAGTGCTTCCAGCGCCGTGACCATGGCTTCGATGGCCGGATAGTTCTCCGTGCCTGCGCGTCGGCCTTCCTCTTGTGGCCCGCCCGTGAGCAGGCCCAAGGATTCATCTTCGCGACCCAGCACGAGGAAGCCTGCGCCCTTGGGACCGCCAAACTTGTGCGCACTGCCGGTGATGTAGTCGCATGCGCCGAGCCCGGTGGCCGGCAGCTTGCCGATCCATTGAGTTGCATCGCAGTGGAACAGCACGCCCGCTTCACGGCATACCCGAGCGATTTCCTGCCAGGGGAGCAGCGTGCCGCATTCGTTGTTCGCCGCCATGACCGTGGCCAGCGCCGGACGCTGCGTGCGCAGTGCCTCGCGAAAGGCATCCAAATCCAGCGAGGTGTCCGGCAGTGAGGGACTCTCGCGCACCCGTTTTCCAAACACGGCACGCAGCGGCACCTGCACACTGGGATGTTCCATGCAGGAAGTAAGCACCGTCGCATCCGAAGTCAGCCGCGTAGCGAGCATGCGGAGCACAGCATTGTTGGCCTCGGTGGCGCCGGAGGTGAAGACGATGCGTTCCGGATCGCAGCCCAGCAGCTCACCGAGCCGCTCACGTGCGTCTTCCAGCAGATGCTTGGCCTCCGCCGCCTCTCGATACAGGCTGGAGGGATTCTGCCAGTGAAGGTCCGAGGCCTTCAGCCAAGCTTCCCGCGCCGCGGGGTGCAGCGGCGTGGTGGCGTTGTGGTCGAAGTAGGCAGGCATGCGTGGATGGCAGTGTGCTTCGTGCTATCAGCCTGCGCAACAGTGTCGTGTGCCACCGGGAACTCTTTCATTTTGTCGGGTGCAAACCTCACCGCAGCAAGCTGCGAACTCTGGAAAGCGGCAGCGGGCTGCACGCAATCCAAGGAGGCTTCTCCCTCGAGCTTCGGTGCTGGGTCACCTGTAACTACCGTTCATTCTCTGCTGCTTCGCTGCTTTGCGTTTTATCCTTCGTGCGTCACGCGCTCCCTGCCCGCATACACATTCATGCGGTCGCCACGGAGAAAGCCCACCAGCGTCTGATTTGATCCTTTTGCGAACTGCACCCCGAGGCTGCTGGGCGCGGAGACGGCCGCCACGAGGGGAATGCCGCCGGCCAGCGCCTTCTGCATGATCTCGAACGACACCCGCCCGCTGACCATGAGCACACAGCGCGAGAGTGGCAGCATCCCGGAAGTGAGGGCGTAGCCCAGCACCTTGTCCAGCGCGTTGTGCCGGCCCACATCCTCGCGAAGCACGATGAGATTCCCTTCGAGATCGAAGAGCGCACTCGCGTGCAGTCCGCCGGTTTGATCAAAGGTGGATTGCGCTGCACGCAGTTTCTCCGGAAGACCGAGGAGCAGTTCTGACGATACCTGCCAGTCCGCCGTGACGGGCGCGAACTTCTGAAACACGGACTCCACTGTCGCCTTGCCGCACACGCCACAACTGCTTCCGGAGAAGACGTGACGCGTCAGCGAGTCCCAGTCCATCTTCACTCCGGCAAGCAGCACGTCGGCCACGTTGCCCTTTCCCTCGGATCGACTTGGACATACCGACAGCTCAAAGATCTGCGACGCCTCCTGGATGATGCCCTCAGTCAGCAGAAATCCCGCGGTGAGTTCTTCATCGTGCCCCGGTGTGCGCATCACCACGGCGAGGCTGCGGCCTTCCACACGGATCTCCAGCGGTTCCTCCGTGGCCACCACGTCGTTTACACGCTGTATCTGCTGCCCGCGCTCCAGCCGTGACAGCCGCACCGGCGTCGCCTCATCTTCGTTACTGGATGTCATCAGGTGTGTTCACGTTTTTGAAATAGGCGGCCTCGATTTCGGAAGGTCGATGCACAATCAGCAGTCCCGCGTCCACAGCCTCTTGTGCCAGAGTTTGCAGCCGGTAGTCATGGGCATCGACCGCGGTGCGCAACATCGGGATCATGGCCGGCGGATACAGCGCTGCCAGAGGTTCGTACCCGAACTCATCCGTGTGAAAAATGACGCCGCGCTGCTCCAGCAAACCCTCCTCCACCATGCTGCGGAGAAGGCCTTCGTGCATATCCGGCATGTCGACAGCCAGGGCGAGCAATGGAATCTGGGCATGCTCCAGACAGCGCAGCAGCGCGGGCAGCGGGCCAGCATTTCCCGGAGGATCATAGATCACCTCCGCGCCCAGGGCCTGGATGTCCTGTTCCTCCCGGCAGGCGATGAGCAACTTTGCAGGACGCAGCGAGCTGAGCTTATCGAGCTGCACACTCCACAGTGGACTGCCACCCCAGTCCAGCCAGGCCTTGTCCCGGCCCATGCGAAAGGATCTCCCGCCGCAAATGAGTGCGGCCGCAAATGATGGAGATCCTTGTTCCTGGTTCATGCAGCCGTGTCATGCGTCATCCATCCCGCTTTAGCACGCCATCGCTCAGGATGCGTGCGCGCAGACCGCCATATCCTTTGAGCAGCTTCTCGGCCCCTTCGCCGAAGGCCTGGTTCATCCAGTAGCAGGGGGCCGCCTCCTGTGTGCCCGAGAATCGCACGCCCTGCACCTCAAACTCGGTGCCGATGAGGCTGTTCAGATCCACGCCGCGGACGATGATGTTGCGGCGGAACACGGAGGGGTCCTTGTCCGTCACCTGCATCTGCTCGCAGAGTTTCTCGTACACCTCTTCGGAGAAAAAGGTGACCTGGCCTTTGTAGTTCTCCTTGAAGCCGAAATAGCGATCCCCTTTCAAGCCCTTGCCGCTTACGCATTCCACCTCAGCGACCTCCTCCATCGGCGTGTCACCCGAGGGCTTGCCGTGGTGGCCCACGAAGATGTGTTCAGGGGAAAGGTAGATGTGCCGGATGGTCATGGTGCTCCCCAAGAGGATACGCATGCCGGACCCTGACTGCAACGCCACCAGCGACCGTCGCGCCGATTCTTGCCACTTCAGGTTTTCCTCGCCACACTCCCCTTCACCATGCGCCCGCACCTCCTCCTGCCCGTGCTCCTGCTCTTGCTCACCCCTCGTGTTGAGGCTGCGGAGCCCGAGTTTCCCCTGACCGCCGACTCAAAGCCACAGCCGGACGTCCCCAAGGGTGGGCTCATCAAGGACACGTACACCAGCGACAAGACCATCTTCCCCGGCACCCAGCGCGAGTATCAGATCTACATTCCCAACGGGCTGGACCGCACCAAGCCCGCCGCCTTCATGGTGTTTCAGGATGGTGTCATCTACCAGGCGCCGGTGGTCTTCGACAACCTGATCGCCAAAAGCGACATCCCGCCGCTGGTCGGAGTTTTCATCAAGCCGGGTGTGGTGCCTGCAGCCAATGAGAATGCCCTGCCGCGCTACAACCGCAGCTACGAGTACGACAGCATCACGGACAACTACTCGCGCTTCCTCATTGAGGAATTCCTGCCTGCCCTCGAAGCGAAGCATGGCATCAAGCTCAGCACCGATCCCAATGACGCGGCCATCTCAGGCAACAGCAGCGGTGGCATTGCCGCCTTCATGGTGGCGTGGCACCGGCCAGATCGCTTCCGTCGCGTCTTCACCGGTGTCGGCACGTATGTGGGCATCCACGGCGGCGACCGCCTGCCGGTGCTGGTGCGCAAATTCGAGCCGAAGCCCATCCGCATCTTCCTCCAAAGCGGCACCGGTGATAACAACCTCTACTGCGGCGACTGGTGGATGGCCAATCAGATGATGGAGCGCTCCTTCACCTGGGCCGGGTATGACGTGAATCACGCCTGGGGCGAAGGCGGTCACAATGGCAAGCACGCCACGCAAATTTTCCCCGATGTTCTCCGCTGGCTCTGGAAGGACTGGAAGACGAACAAGGAGATCAAGGCGAACGCGAAGGGTGAATCGAAGTGGAAGGGGTACGAGGTGTGTGAGAACGACAAATCATGGAGAGAATTGCAGATCCAAGGCCTGAACTGTCATGCGTTGACTCCACATCGAAACGGCGATGTCTACTTCTTTGAGTCTCGCTCTTGGAAGATCAGCTACATTGAATCTGGAACGGACGCTGTACGCAGTTTCAAGGAAATCGCTCCTTTAACTGGCGAATTCGAGCTTGGACCAATGGCATTTGCACCGGACGGCAGGCTCTACACTGGCTTCCCAAATGTATTACATGGCTTCGGCCAGGAGGAGGTCCGGAGAATTGTGGTGGAGAATGTCAGCCCTACGGGTGTGTGCATTGCTCACAACGGGAAGGCCTATATCGCGGAATTTGGTGTGGCATCATTGGATCTGAATACCGAGGAGAAGCACGTCAAGGCGCAAGAGATGGGGATACCAACAGATGCAAAGATGCGCATGGCCTCTCCTTCAAGGCTATGTTTGTCACCGGATCAGACGTTGCTTTATGGATCCAACCTGTTCGACCCTTCTGGGTGCATCTATTCGTGGAAACTGGAAAGTGACGGTTCAGGCTCGCAGGGACAATCATTCTTCAAGCTTGAGCCTCCTCCAATAGGCAACACGGAGCCCGGCGGTCTTTGTGTTGACACTGACGGT
>JAEYUU010000055.1 GCA_023429545.1 Verrucomicrobiota bacterium | reverse complement strand
GACCTATCCCGAAACGAAGAAGCAGTCCGTGGAGGATGACTACTTCGGCACGAAGGTCGCGGACCCGTACCGCTGGCTGGAGGATGACAACAGCGCCGAAACCAAGGCGTGGGTGGAGGCGCAGAACAAGGTCACCTTTGGCTGGCTGGAGCAGATTCCGCAGCGCGAGAGGATTCGCAGTCGCATCCAGGAGCTCTTCAACTTCGAGCGCTTCGGCGTGCCCTTCGAAAAAGGCGGTCAGTACTTCTACACCCGCAACTCCGGCCTGCAGAACCAGAGTGTGCTGTACGTGACGCCCACCCTTGAGCAGGAGGGGCGCGAGTTGCTGGATCCCAACAAGCTCTCTGAAGATGGCACCGTATCCCTCACGGAGACGGCGGTGAGTGAAGATGGCAAACTCATGGTGGTGGGCACCTCCAGCGCGGGCAGTGACTGGCAGGAGTTCCGCATCAAGGAGATCGCCACGGGCAAGGACCTGCCGGACTTGCTGGAGTGGATCAAGTTCAGCGGCGCTGCGTGGATGAGGGACAGCAGCGGCTTCTTCTACTGCCGCTACCCCAAGCCCGAAGGCGGGGCGGCACTGACGGAGCGCAATGAAAACCAGAGCGTGTGGTTTCACCAGCCCGGCAAGAAGCAGGAGGAGGACAGGCTCATCTATGCGCGCACGGACAAGCCGGGCTGGAGCTACAGCCCCTATGTCACGGAGGATGGGCGCTACCTGATCCTCAGCGTCAGCAAGGATACCAGCCCGAAGTCACAGGTGTTCTACAAGGATCTCACGCAGGAGCGCTCCGGTTTCGTGGAGTTGCTGAAGGGATTTGATGCCGCCTACAACTTCATCGAGAACCAGGGCACGACCTTCTACTTCCACACGGATCTCGATGCACCTCGTTACCGTGTCATCGCCATCGATGTCACCCAGCCGGAAAAGAAACACTGGCGGGAGGTCATTCCGCAGACAGAGCACAAATTGGAAAGCGTGGCAATGTTTGGCGGGCAGCTCATAGGCGAGTACCTGCAGGACGCGAAGTCTGCCATGCGCGCCTTCGACTTGGACGGCAAGCTCATTCGCGAGGTGGCACTCCCGGGCATCGGCAGCATTGGTGGCTTCAGCGGGGAGAATTCGCAGACGGAGAGTTTCTATGCCTTCTCCAGCTTCACGGCGCCCACCACCATCTTTCGCTATGATGTGACCACCGGCGCCAGCACGGTGCTGCGCCAGCCCAAGTTGAACTATGATGGCACCCAACTGGAGGCGAAGCAGATCTTCTACAAGAGCAAGGACGGCACGCGCGTGCCCATGTTCATCGTGCACAAGAAGGGACTGAAGCTGGATGGCTCCAATCCCTGCCTGCTCTATGGCTACGGTGGATTCGACATCAGCCTCACACCGGGCTTCTCCATAAGCCGCGCGGTGTGGATGGAAATGGGCGGCGTCTTCGCCATGGCCAATCTGCGCGGTGGTGGCGAGTACGGCTCCGAGTGGCACGAAGCAGGCATCAAGCTGCGCAAACAGAATGTCTTCGATGACTTCATCGGCGCGGCCGAGTGGCTCATCAAGGAAGGCTATACCCAGCCATCCAAGTTCGCGATTCAGGGCGGGAGCAATGGCGGTCTGCTCGTGGGCGCCTGCATGATCCAGCGTCCCGATCTTTTCGGCGCGGCGCTGCCCGGCGTGGGAGTCATGGACATGCTGCGCTTCCACAAGTTCACCATCGGCTGGGCATGGATGAGCGACTACGGCAGCAGTGAGAAGCCGGATGAATTCCGCGCGCTGCTGGCCTATTCACCCTTGCATAACCTCAAGTCCGGTGTGCGCTATCCCGCCACGCTCATCACCACGGCGGATCATGATGATCGCGTGGTACCCGCGCACAGCTTCAAGTTCGCCGCGCGACTTCAGGAGTGCCAGGCGAAGGATGGACCGCCGGTGCTCATTCGCATTGAAACCAGCGCCGGTCATGGCGGTGGCACCGCGCTCAGCAAGGTGATTGAGGAGACAGCGGATGAGTGGGCGTTTCTGGTGAAGGTGCTGGGGATGGGCGAATTGAATTGAGATGGGTCCGAGTCAAGGGCCAGCGATGATTCGATAGTGGATGGGTGAAACAGCAATCGACTTCTCTCTAGATTGTCCAAGGACTATTGTTAGAATGCGCGGATGAATCGCGCACTCGTGCTGATAATGATCGCGGGGTGTCTGGTATCCTGTTCGCTGATATCCGAGACCGGTCGCACTGAAGAAAGTGTTCAAGCGGTCGTTACGCGGGTGTCTGATGGCGAGGTGGTGCTCACGGCTGATCTGGACCCAGGGCGTAAGTTGCTGGTAGTCACCCGGAGCGAGCCCTATGTGGAACGCCAGCACGGCAGGATCCGCATCGATGGCACGGTGCCGGAGCGGGTCTTCTCTGGCATCGACGTCTTCATTTCAGGGAGGAAGGTTGAGATTCCTCCGTGCGCATTCGCCCGTTTCGGCGATCCCCACCTCGATGCCATCAAGATCGGGAAAAGTGGAGAGCATTTCTTCCTCGAACTTGCCGGAGGCGATGGTGGTGGCTCACAGACCAGCCGGCTCGCTTTTACGAAGGACAGGTTTGTTAGCGTCCAAGGTCGAAATCCTTTTACCTGGAAGTTTGATCCGCTCGACGAAGGAATACGGTAAGTGGGCAAAGTTGCCGTTGACGTCTTGTGTTTTGCCAGGGGAAAGAGACGAGTTCCAGATCACTTCACCTCAAACGGCCTGCTGTCGATCACCTTGCCATTGAGCAGGAGATCCACGCGGTACTTCCCCGCAGGCGGAGGGCTCTTCAGCTTCAAGCTGGTTCGAAGGCGCTTGTAGGTGCCTTCGGGCATGTCAGCCCGGGCGATGAGGGCATCCTTTTCTCCACCAGCATCGATCAGCATCCACACATACTGCACGCCAGCGCCATGCACGGGCGCCTTGAAACTCCACTCGGCGTACAACATGGTATCCGCAGTGCTGAAGGCGGGTACTTCGGTGAACTTCTCTCCCTGCGCATCACCACGATAAAGGGCAAAACCCGAAGGCTGAATCAGTCCTATCTGGGGGGCAATGCGTGGCGGCAGGATTTTTTTCACGGTGAAGGACTGTCGCTTCGCCTCCTTGCCATTGATCAGGAGAATCACCTCGTGCTTGCCCACGGGCCAGCCGTGGTCCGGTCGGAAGGAGAAGAAGAAGCCGCAGTCAGCCTTGTTTTCCTCCATGGTCAGGCCGCGCGTGCCTTTGGGGTCGAGCTTGCCATTGACCAGCCAGTTGACGCGCAGCCGGGTGCTCACCCCAAGGTCGGCGACTCCTTTGAAGACCACGCTGTCCTCCGGCGCGAGTGAGGCGTCCGGCTCCAGCGCCTGCCGCTCTTCGGCCACTTCCTTCTCAAAGATGGCGGACTTGAACTTGCTCTCGATCGCATTCTTGGGTGGCGCGATGCGGAACGGGAATGTGCCTAGCGCCTTGCCATCCAGGCTGATTTCCGCGCGGTACACGTCACCCACCGGCAGCGGGTTCGTGGGGGTGAGGTGGAATCCGGCGAAGGTGCTCTGGCCTACGGAGAATAGGACTCCCTTGTTCACCGTGGCCAGATCCACCTTCGTCTCGGCGATGAGGGTTTCCTCAAAGAGAAAGCGGCAGCCCACCACCCCGGTCTTGGGCCGGCCTTTCAGTTCCACCGAAAGATACACGGTATCCTCAGGCATGAAGAAGTCCGCCTTCTCCCCGGGCGTCTGGTTCTCCGCCAGGCTACGGCAGAAGGTCGCCTGCTTGAGAATGCTGTCCTGTGCGCGAAGCGGCAGGGCAGCGGCAAGTGCGAGCAGGCACAGAAGGACGGATTTCATGGTGCAGGAGCAAAGCAGAATCAAAACAGCACGCAAACGACTGTTCATGTGCGTTTGGAACACGGCGGGCACCGCGCTTTCCGCTCGCTCGCAGTGGCAATTGGCTCCACCTATGCTCCCAGCGACGCATGAATACGAACGATTCGAACGCCGGAGGGCGACCGCAGCTCCCACGAGTGGTTATCGTAGGAGCGGGTTTCGGTGGACTGTCCGCCGCGAAGGCCCTGGGAGACAGGGAGGTGCAGGTCACCGTGCTCGACCGCGAGAATCATCATCTCTTCCAGCCCCTGCTGTACCAGGTGGCGACCGCCGGCCTCTCCCCGGCGAACATCGCCCAGCCGGTGCGCTCCATCCTGCGGAACAAGGAGAATTTCGAAATCCTGATGGCGGAGGTCACGGGGTTCGATGTCGGGAAGAAGCTCGTGCTGGCAGGCACTCGCAGCTTTCCGTATGATTACCTCATCGTCGCCACGGGCGCGCGGCATTCGTACTTCGGGCATCCCGAGTGGGAGAAACATGCACCCGGCCTGAAGACGTTGGATGACGCACTGGACATCCGCCGCCGGCTGCTGATGGCGTTTGAAAAGGCTGAAGCGGAAAAGGATCCCCTGGAACGCGAGCGGCTGCTGACATTCGTCATCGTGGGCGCGGGACCCACCGGGGTGGAAATGGCAGGTGCCATCTCGGAGATTGCGCGGGAAACGATGTTGCGTGATTTCCACCACATCGATCCCTCCGAGGCGCGTGTGATACTGCTGGACGCCGCGGATCGCGTGTTGCCTGTGTTTGATCCGAAACTCTCGGAGCAGGCGCATGGCCAGTTGCGTAATCTGAAGGTGGATGTGCGGCTGAAAGTATCGGTACAGGGAGTGGACGAAACGGGGGTGAGCACTGCGGGTGGATTCATCCATGCACGCACTGTCATCTGGGCGGCAGGGAATGCTGCCTCACCGCTGATGAAGAGTCTGCCCGGCGCCCTCGATCGCGCGGGGCGCATTCAAGTGACACCGGAGTTGAACCTTCCGGATCATCCGGAAATCTATGTCATCGGTGACACCGCGCACTGTGCTGGCAAGGATGGGAAGCCACTGCCCGGCGTCTCGCCCGTGGCCATGCAGCAGGGCAAGTGGGCCGCGAAGAACATCCTTGCGCGCATCAAGGGAGGCGCCGCCAAACCCTTTGCCTACTGGGATCGCGGAAGCATGGCCACCATCGGCCGCAACCGTGCCGTGGCGGACCTTCACTTTGTGAAGCTCAGCGGCCTGCCTGCGTGGCTCACGTGGGTGTTCGTGCACCTCATTTTCCTCATGGACATGAGCAGCCGCGTGTCTGTGTTTCTCATCTGGGTGTGGTCATACTTTACCCGGGCGCAGGGAGCGCGGCTGATCACGGGGGTGGGGGAGAAGAAGGATTCCTAGAGCACCGGATTCAGCTATCTTGCATCAAGCAACTGCGTCTTCTGCTTCTGCATTTTGGGAGTCAGCTTTACTCCCCGGCCTTCATGGTAAGCGAAAAGCGCAATGAGGCTGTACGCTCCTTGAATGGCGCCATCCGGGTTCATGATCTGCCAGTCCTCCACTTCTTCCAGGGGCACATCGCGTCTGCCTTCGGAGGATTGCTGCTCGTCCATGGGTTGATTGGCCAGCGACACATTGAATCTCCCATCGCGGAAGAAGTGCACATAAGCCCAGATGTGCTCAGTCAGGCCCTGGGGTGTCTTGAGCGTGAACTTGATAAAGGCTCCGTCGATGCCCTTCTCGGCCTGTTCGATGAACTTTCCAATCGTGCGGCGAGCTTGTTCAGAGGCGCGCTCCAGTTCCGGACATTTCAAGTCAGGAGGAGTGATTTCCTCGATTCCTTTTCCCTCATACCGCATCCACTTCCATCCCACCACGAGACAGGCGATCGTTGGGATGAGCTGGAAGATGCTTCGGAATCCCCTCTTGTAGGACTCTGTCGGCCAGATCTGATTGTAGATGAACCATCCGACCAGGCAGAGGCCGATCAGAAAGATGAATACTCCCAGCGATCGTTTGATCCAGATTCTCAACATCAGGTAAGGACAGTTTCGGTGGCTGCGGCTGTCGCCGGCCACTTCTGGCATAAACGAAAACCGCGCGAAAGTGAAATCACCTTCGCGCGGCTTGTGGGAATGAATGGGTGTTTATTCCTCCACATCGGACTCAAGGGTCACGATCACCGGCGTGCTCACATTGTTGGTCTCGTCCATTTCTAAGATGGCGCCATATTCGGGAGTGCCGCCCAGGTACTTGAAATAAGGGTCCGCGATAAAGACGACCTCAGCCTTGGTGACCACCTTCGGGATCAGGAATCCTTCGCCAAAGCAGTACTGGCCGTAGGCGATGTCCATGACTTGAATCCCGCAGAGGAAACTGGCCGCGCCACAAAAGGCGGTCTTGCCAACAGGCCAGTTCACAGGGTCGGCGGTCTCCACCACCTTGAACTTGAAGTAGCCGTAGAACCAGGTGGCATCAGCCTTGCCGAAGTTGCCCACGGACACACTGGCCATGAAGTTCGCGGCGTCACCGAAGATGCCGTAGTCATCTTCATCGTTGTTGGGATTGCGCCAGAATTCAAAGGTGAGCGGCACAAGATCGGGCCGGGGGTAATTGAACTCACGGGGGCTCTCCATCCGGGAGTCTTCCGGCAGGGTCTCCGTGGAACTCACCATGTCCCGTGTTTGAATCGTGGACGTGCCGGGGTCAATGCGGGGAGAGGTGATCTCGATGGTATCTGCGGCGAACGCGCCGCACGTCGAAATGAGAGCGAACGCGGAGCGGTAAGGATGTTGTTTCTGCTTCTTGTCTTGCTGATGTGTTTCATGGATGGATGCAGCGGGAAGGTATGC
>JAEYUU010000037.1 GCA_023429545.1 Verrucomicrobiota bacterium | reverse complement strand
GCCTGCGGGTGTGAAGTACACAGATTTCGCGATTGGTTCATTCCTCGAGCAGGCCAGGAGCAAGCCGTGGTTCAAGAACACCGTCTTCATGATCGTGGCGGATCACTGCCATGGAAGTGCCGGGAAGGTGGAGCTGGACGTCACGAAGTATCACATCCCGTGCATCATCTGGAACCCGGGCCTCATCAAGCCCGGGGTCATCAGCGATCTTTGCAGCCAGGTGGATGTGATGCCAACCCTCTTCGGCCTGATGAACTGGAGCTATACCACCTCCTTTTACGGTCAGGACGTGCTCTCCGCGGGTTATGGCAAGCCCCAGCGGCGCGCGTTCGTGTCGAACTACCAGAAGATTGCCGTCGTCACTGAGAAGACTCTGGCGCTGCTCAAGCCCAAGCAGGAGTTCACTCTGGGAAACCTGCGATTCAAGAAGGGGTCGGTAACGCCCAGTGATGATCCAAGGATCCAGGCCCGGCTGGAGGACGCCATCGCCTACTACCAGTCTGCCTCGTGGAGATTCCGCAATGGCAAGATGAAGGAGGCGGCTGTCGAGACAGTCGAAATACCTCCTCCTGCCGTTCCGCCGGCGACGGCCGTGGTACGGTAGCGGGGAAGCTGGGGTTCGGGCGCCCGGGGGAGAAGGTGGCGATGGCGATTTCACGTTGCCACGCGTCGAATCGTCGCTTTTCATCCCGGTCCCACCGTCCGACCGTCGCACCGCTTACCGTCCCACCGACTCATGCCCACCTACCGCATCCTTCCCGCTGCCGCGCACAACGAGCTCGTCCGCAAGGCCTACCAGCACCGTGGCTACACCGCCGATGAAGCCGAGGACGGCGCGCGCTTCTGCGAAATGGCCGCCACGCACGGCATCCGCACGCACAATGCCATCAAGGCGCTGCACCTGGACCACCTTTTCGGCAGCGCCGTGGGCGGTTGCAAGCCGGGCGCGGAGATCAAGGTCATCGAGAAGCCCTTCGCCGCGAGCGAGGTGTGGGACGCGCAGCTCAAGCTGGGCCAGTCCGTCGCCTTCCGCGCCATGGAGTGCTGCATGGAGCTGGCGGACAGGTACGGTATCGGCCAAGTGAGCGTGGACAATGCCTTCCACTATCTCTGGGGCGGCGGCTACGTCATGGAGGCCGCGAAGAAGGGCTACATCGCCTACACGAACTGCACCAGCACGCTCGGTGAGGTGGTGCCTTTCGGCGGCAAGTTCCCCGTGCTGGGCACCAATCCCCACTCTTGGGGCCTGCCCACCACGGAGGCGGCGGGATTCCCCATCGTGATCGACTGGGCCACCTCCACCGTGGCCATGGGCCGTGTGCAGCAGCTCCGCCGTGAAAACAAGCCCCTGCCTCCCGGCGCCGCCGTGGACGCTGAAGGCAACCCCACCACCGACCCGCATGCCGCGCAGTGGCTCCTGCCCTTTGGCGCGCACAAGGGCTACGGTCTCTCCCTCCTCATCGAGGTGATGGGCGCACTCATCGGCGGTTCCCTGCCCACCATCCGCGGCGGCGGCGGCCATCCTGACTTCAAGGACAAGCCCCTGCCTGCGGGCGAGAAACGCACGAGCAGCTTTTATTTCCAGGTCATCCACCCGGACGCCATCGGCAGCGGTCTCTTCGCGAAGGGCCGTAACCAGGCGGAGAACGTGAAGGCCGTGCTGCAGGACATCCTGGGCCACGGCAACGAGAACTGCATGCTCCCCGGCCAGCCCGAAGCCGAGAACGCCAGGCACACTGCCAAAGCCGGTGGCCTGCTCTTCAGCGACGCCGAAATCGCCGCGTTGAATGAGCTCGCCGAGGAATGCGGCATGGCCAAGTTCGAGGCGGAGAAGTTGCCGAGCTATGAAGTGTAACGTATGCTGGTGGGAGAATCCCCTCGCCTGTCATGCCTGCACTCACTTGGGATGAAATCTGCGCAGATCGATCTTTGGTCGATCTGCCTTACAAGATCGAGACCAACCGGTATGGCCAGATTGTCATGAGTCCGGCCAAATTCTGGCACAGCTCGCGCCAAGGTCTCATTGCCCACCTGCTGGGTGAATTGGGATCACAGGGCATGGGGTCGACGGAGACCGCCATCGAAACCACCGAGGGTGTCAAAGTTGCCGGCGTTGCTTGGGCGACGAGGGCCTTCTTTCACACCCACAAAGATGAGAGCGCTTTATCAGCCGCACCATCCGTCTGTGTGGAAGTGCTTTCCGACTCCAACACCACTCCTGAGATGGAGGCGAAGATTCTGCTCTACTTCGCTTACGGAGCAGAAGAGGTCTGGCTGTGCCATGATGACGGGAGGATGACGTTCCACATCTCGCCCACCGTGACGGTGCCCGCCTCCCAGCTATTCCCGGAGTTCCCCTGCGTTGTTGGTGCGGACGTTTGATTGGAATAGTCAGAAGCATCGGTGCCTCTGCGAAAACTTGCACCCGGCTGGCCGCTTGCTTAGCTGGCGGACTCATGTCCCAGTCCGCTTCCTTCGATCTCCTCGCCCTTGGTGAAGTCCTGCTGCGCCTGGATCCGGGCGAGTCGCGGGTGCGCACATCACGGCAGTTCACGGCCTGGGAGGGTGGTGGCGAGTACAATGTGGCGCGTGGCCTGCGGCGCTGCTTTGGCCTGCGTACGGGAGTGCTCACGGCGTTTGCGGACAATGAAATCGGGCGACTGCTTGAGGACCTCATCCTTCAGGGTGGCGTGGATACGACGCACGTGAAGTGGGTGGCGTATGACGGCATCGGCCGAAAGGTGCGCAATCCCATCAACTTCACGGAGCGCGGCTTCGGCATTCGCGGGGCGAAGGGATGCGTGGACCGCGGGCACAGCGCGGCGTCGCAGCTCAAGCCGGGCGACTACGACTGGGATGCAATCTTCGCGAACTCCGGCTGCAAGTGGCTGCACACCGGCGGCATCTTTGCGGGACTCTCGGATACCACCGCGCAACTCACCATCGAAGCCTGCCAGGCAGCGAAGCGCCACGGCGTGACGGTGAGCTATGATCTGAACTACCGCCCTTCCCTGTGGCAGGACAAGGGTGGCTTCCCCGCGGCGCAGGCGCTGAATCACAAGCTGGCACCGTACATCGATGTCATCTTTGGCGTGCTCACGGACAGCGAACCGGCAGCCATCACTGGCAACGACGACCCAAACGACATCTTCGCCGCGCAGTCACGCGCCTTGCAGGATGGCATTGCACAAATGCGCGAGCGGTATCCGAACATCAAGGTCGCCGCGGCCACGCTGCGCCGTGTGCACACCGCCTCGCGCAATGACTGGGGCTCGCTCGCCTGGATGAACAACGCCTTCTACCGCTCCCGCGACTACGCGAATCTCGACATCTACGACCGCATCGGTGGAGGCGACGGCTTCGTGGCCGGTCTCATCTACGGGATGCTCCAAGGGAAGGAGCCACAACTCACGCTCGACATCGCCGCCGCCCATGGCGCGCTGGCGATGTCCACCCCGGGTGACACCAGCATGGCTACGCTGCCCGAGGTGCTGAAGCTGGCACAGGGTGGGGATGCGAAGGTGCAGAGGTAAGGCTGCGTTAAATGCTCAAAACCAGCATTTAACGACGACGAAAGTCATCCGTTTCTTTAAAAATTCGGGTTGACGTTCGCACGCCTTCATGCATTGATCCATGCATGGCGACGAAGACTATCACGCTGGAACTCGATGCCTACGAGAAGCTGAAATCCGCGAAGCGGAGCGACAAGGAATCCTTTTCCATGGTCGTTCGTCGTGCAGTTTGGCCTGAGAGCCCCATGAATGGCGCGGCAATCCTCGCATATCTTAAGGCACGCCCTTCTTACTTGAGTGAGGAAGAGCTCGACAGAATTGAAGAAGCAGAAAAATCTGACTCACCGCCCACCAATCCTTGGGATGAGGCGAACTCATGATCCTCGATACAAACTTCCTCGTCTCGCTGGAACGTGAGACACGTCGCTCGGTGCCAGGCCCAGCCAGTCAGTTCCTGGCTGCTTCGTCCACTACACGGTTCTGTATCACACCTATCATCGCGGGTGAAATAGCATGTGGTACAAGCATGGCATCAAGAGGCGCATGGGAATCACTCCTGCTGCCCTTCCAGATGCTCTCTCACGATGCTGAAGTTGCTTGGAACTATGGGGTCCTGTATCGAACGTTGAGTTCGGCAGGACAATTGATTGGAACGAATGATCTCTGGATTGCAGCGGCAGGTCTTGCTCATTCAATGCCTGTCGTCACCAGAAATCTCGATGAGTTCCGTCGGG
>JAEYUU010000018.1 GCA_023429545.1 Verrucomicrobiota bacterium | reverse complement strand
GTGCCGCTCCGAGCGTCCCATTGGTCAGCACCGCGAAGAACCCAAGCGCATTTGCCCCCAAGATGGCGAGAGCCACCGGCAACGGAGCGTCGTTTTCCAGCAGCAGCCACAGCGGAATGGGGAGGGACAAAAGCGCGGAGACAAGACCCAGCCTCCACCGCAGGCTCAATGCCGAAGCCAGCACCTGGCGGAAGGCCCCCGGCTTGTCCATAACGCGGCCGCCCACCGACTGCATGCCGAGCCCGGTGGCCGGATCCACCAGCGTGCCGAACACGGCCGTGGTCGAGTTGCCCAGGGTGAACCATGCAAATTCTGTCTTGGGAAGCCACCGTACGAGAAGAAATCCTGTGACGATATTGATCGCCTGAGTTCCCGCCTGCAGGAGTGTCAGAAGTCCGAATCGCCGCCATCGTGAGAGAGACGCATCCTGGTGGGGTGCCGCCGGTCCGGGGTGGGAAGGCTCACTGGATGGCGGGCCTTGCAAGTCGATCGGGACGATTAGATGACATCAGCGAACGTCCGCTCGGTCTTCCGAAAGTACCAGACACCCCAAACCAGCATGAGGAAGCTCAAGGTGGTGGAGATGAAGAAGCTCGGCAGATGAACGGGCGCCGACTGGCACACCGCCCAGCGGAATCCATCGATGACTCCCACCATGGGATTCATCGAGTAGAGCATCTGCCATCCGGCACCGAATTTTTCCCCGATGACGGAACTGGAAAAGCCCACGGGCGAGATATAGAGGCCAAACTGCATGATGAACGGAATGATGTACCGGAAGTCGCGGTACTTGACGTTCAGTGCGGTGACGAGCAGTCCCGGCCCCAGGGCCGCGATCAGCGCCAGCAGAATGAAAACGGGCAGGGTGATGAGCCTCCAGGTGGGCCAGTAGCCATACCAAGCCATGAAAAAAGGCAGGATGCCCAGGCAGATGAGGCAGTCGATGAGGGCCACGATGACCGCGCTCGCGGGCAGGATCATCCGGGGGAAGTAGATCTTGGAGATGAGATTTGAGTTCCCGATCAGGCTCTGGCTCGATTCCCCCAGCGCACTGGCGAAGAAGACCCACGGGATGTTTCCCGCAAGCACGAGGATGGGATAGGGCACTCCCTGCGATGGCAGCCCGGCGATCTGGCCGAAGGCGAACACCAGAATGAGCGTGGTCAGCAGCGGGCGCACGACGGCCCAGGCAATGCCCACGGCTGTCTGCTTGTAGCGCACCAGCACATCGCGCCAGGCCAGGAAACCAAAGAGTTCGCGATAGCGCCACAGATCACGCCAGTAGTGGGCCTCGGTGCGGCCCGCTTCTATGATCAGGGTTTCCTGGCGCATGGGCGATGCTTAGCGCTGGGTCAGCGCTGCCAGAGGGGTCAGGCTCCAGTCCACGCACTGGAGTGCGGCAGCGATCTTGTCGGAAGCTGTGCCGTCGCCGAAAGGGTTCTTTCGATTGGCCATCGCATCGTAGGCGGCGGGGTCTTCGAGCAGGCGGTTTGCCTCGCGGAGGATCGTTTCTTCATCCGTGCCCACCAGCATGGCACATCCGGCGTCGATCACTTCCGGGCGCTCCGTGGTATCGCGGAGCACGAGCAGCGGCTTGCCGAAGCTGGGCGCCTCCTCCTGGATGCCGCCACTGTCGCTCAGGATCAGCGTGGAGCGTTCCATCAACCAGAGCAGGGTGGGGTAGCTCACCGGTTCCAGTAGATGGATGCGCGGATGATTGTTGAGGATGCTGAAGACGTGCTGCCGCACATTTGGATTGAGATGCACCGGATACACGATCGCGGCATCCTCATGTTTGTCCGCCAGTGCACGCAGGGCGCGGCACATGGAGGCCATACCTTCTCCAAAAGATTCGCGGCGATGCCCGGTGACGAGCAGCAGGCGCTTGGCCTCGATGTCTGCCGCCACGTGAGCGGGTACTTCCGCCGGCGCCGTCTTCGGCAGGCTTGCTCGCACCCATTGCAGGGCGTCCACCACGGTGTTTCCCGTGAGATGGATCTGGTGCTCCGGGATGCCCTCGCGGCGCAGATTCTCAGCGGATTTCTCGGTGGGCACGAAGTGCAACGAGGCAACCTTGCTGATGATCGTGCGGTTCACTTCCTCCGGGAAAGGGGAGTACATCTGCCCGGTGCGCAGTCCGGCTTCCACATGGCCCACCACGATACGGCGGTAGAAGCCGCACATGGCGCCGCACATGGCGCTGGTCGTGTCTCCCTGCACCAGGATCGCATCGGGCTTCACCTCTTCGAGCGCATTGTCGATCGCGGCGAAGGCGAGGCTGCTGATGCCAGCCAGCGTCTGGCCGGGAGTCATCAATCCCAGATCAATATCCGTCTTCAGGCCAAAGGCATTCATCGCCTGATCGAGCATTTCGCGGTGCTGCCCCGTGGAGCACACTACGGTCTCGAAGTCTGACTCGCGCCGGCGCAGGGCCATGATGACCGGGGCCAGCTTGATGGCTTCAGGACGGGTGCCGAGGAGAACAACGATGCGTCGCTTCATGTATTGATTCAGGAGAGGATGGTGGAGTGTGTGCGTTGAATTTGTATGCGCCCAAGCACCAATACATCCATCTTCGTGCGGAGAAAACAATCGAGAGCTTCTTTTGGATGGCACACCACGGGTTCATTCTCGTTGAAGCTCGTGTTCAGCACCATGGGCACTCCGGTGATGTCGCGGAAGTGCTCGATGAGGCGGTGGTACATGGGATTTGTCTCGCGATACACCGTCTGGAGCCGGCCACTGCCATCCACATGCGTCACGGCGGGAATCTTTGCGCGCTGCTCTTCACGCACCTGATACACCTGCATCATGAAGGGGACGTCGTCATCCGTCTCGAACCATGCGCCCACCTCTTCACGCAGCACACTGGGGGCAAAGGGGCGGAAGGATTCGCGGCGTTTGATCTTTGCGTTCAGGATGTCCTTCATGTCAGCGCGGCGTGGATCCCCCAGGATGCTGCGGTTCCCC
>JAEYUU010000684.1 GCA_023429545.1 Verrucomicrobiota bacterium | reverse complement strand
CGGTTGGAGGTAAAATCCAATCATTGGGATGACATCCGCTACCGCTCGACAGTGGGTGATGAGTTCATCGTCGTTTGCATCACGCATGGCGGCAAGGCTGAGCAGCGCCGCATGATACCCCAGGTCGCGGCACAGGGTCGCCTCAGCCACTGCTTGCGCGGTTCTTCCACAAACACCTCCTATGCGTACAAGAGGCTGGAGGCAGCGATTCATTTCTTCCGCGGCAAGGGCGAGCACTGGCTCGTACAATGCCACCTGAGGATTCCGAATCGCGAATTGCGTGGTGTGCACTCCCACCGCCAGTCCGCCCACACCAGCAGCGAGGTAGTAGCGTGTGAGTGCGCGTTGCCGCCGTTCATCCAGCTTGCGTGCCGCATTCAGGGCCAGCGGATGCGCTGGAATGGCGGCACCACGATCAAGCAGAGCGCGAATCTCCCGATTCATACCTTGAGCGCATAGTGGATCTGCCGGCCCACCTCCACGAATCCGCAGGACGGATAGAGATGCTGGCCCACCACATTATTCGCCATGGTTTCAATCATCACATACTCCATGCCTTCGCGCCGGCAGTAGTCGGTGGCATGCTGAATGAGACTGCGCCCAATCCCACGCCCTTGCGCGGTGCTGTCCACTGCCAGATTGGGAATTCGCCCCTTGCCCACGACACGGTCGATGCGCGTGGTGATGTAGCCGAGAATTTTCCCCTCTTCTTCCGCCACAAATACTCCGGCGGGATTTGCTTCGCAGTCCTCGTCCACCTGCCGCGCCTTGCGCCAGCGCCAGTCGTGCCCGGCGAGCTTGCCAAAGTTCCGCTCCACGTTCTGGTCAATGGCGGTGCCATCAAAACCCTCGATGGTGATGCGTCTCAACTCCTCCAGGTCACTGTGTTGATAAGGTCGTATCTGCATGGTCAGAATTTTCCGTCGGTGGATTCGAAGTGGGTGGGTTTGTTGATGGTGACGCCACCCTGTTGCAACCATTTCGCTGTTGCAGTTATCATCTCTTCAAGAGAGACCTCCGGCGGACCAAACCATTCGTAGGAACGCGAGGCATCCCAGACCCACGCCTGATCTGCCTCCCTGCCTGCAATGAGCGGCTTCTTTCCCAGTATCTCACCGAAGCGCTCCGCCAGCCAGCGTACAGAAACACGCTCGCGGCCTGTGACATTAAGTGCCACCGGCGGATTGGCGGTGCGAGCCAGACACTGGATGGCCCGGGCGTTGGCATCACCCTGCCAGATGAGGTGGACTGCGCCCATGGTCACATCCACGGGCAGCCCCTGCGCCACCTTCCGGGCCACGTCGACCAGAACACCATAGCGCAGGTCGTTCGCGTAGCAGAGACGGAAGAAAAGCACCTCCGTGCCGTGCTGTTTCGCGAAGTGGGAAAAGACACGCTCACGGCCCACGCAGGACGCCGCATACTCACCCGGCGGATTGAGCAGATCGTCTTCGCGGGAGCCGGGGCCGCTCGTTGACACCAAGGGGTACACGCAACCTGTCGAGAACATCACGATGCGTGACGTTGCATAGCGCTCCGCCACCATGGCGGGCACGAGGGTGTTCATCACCCAGGTGAGTTCCGGTGCCTCGGTGGTGCCGAACTTCTGCCCGGCCATGAAGATGATATTCCGGGCATTTGGCAGTGCTTGCACCGCTGCCCGATCCATCAGATCGCACGCGATGACATTCACACCCTGGCGTTTCAGTTCCGAAGCGGCCACGGCATCGGAGAATCGGGACACAGCGAAGACGGAGCGATTCCGCTGACCAATCTCGTCCAGTCCGCGACGGGCCATGTGTGCCAGGGTCGGCCCCATCTTGCCACCCGCGCCAAGGATCATCACATCCCCCTCCAAAGCACGCAGCGCCTCACGCGCTCCGGCAGTGGGCTGGCTGAGGAGTTCCTCTAGGTCCGCAAGGTTGGCGGGTTGCTGCATGGTCGTGAATCGGCAGCACACATACGCCAAACCTCCGGACATTCATGCCGACAACGCACGTTGATGATGGAACTATGACCACTGGGCATTTTTCGCAGTCTCCAGCAGGGCGTAGCCAGTATAAAGCTACAGCGGCATTTCGAAACACGAAAAGACGCGATCAGGAAATGCGCAGCAGACGCCGCGCATCAACTGGGTGCAAGGAGCCGCTGTGGTTCGGCTTGGAGGCAAAGTGACGAGTGCTGCGAATCGGAGATCACATCGAACATATTCGACGGTTTAGTAAACTTTCCATCACGCCATGAACTCACGTCATCAGAACGGTTGCCTCAGCTTGGCACCACGCGCGAGGTCATGGCCGCGGCCATTCGGTGATCTTGATGTCTGTGCGGCCCAGCACGAGGTGACAGGTCGCGCATTGCTGACGCAGGGAGGCAAAGGCACGCGTGGATCGCTGCTCATCCCTCTTCTGCAAGGCACTCGTGAGCTCCTGCCAGGGGCCGCCTTCCCACGAGGCAAGCAGCAGACGCAGATCCACCTCAGCTCCATTTGCGCCCTGCCGCATCGGACTCTCAGCCACGGATTTTGCCACACTGGAGCGCATCTTCTCCGCCATGAGCGCCGCCTCCTCCCATCGGCCTTCATCCTGCAGGGTCTGGGTGACCAGCAGCTTGCGATCGGCTGCCTTCATGCGGTGCTTCGTCATCATTCCTGCGCAGGAGGCCAAGGTGAGAAGCAGGAGTAGTGAAAGAGTCTTTTTCATCGTGGTTCAGTTCGAAGCTTCTCCGCAAATACTCCCGGACCGGCAGGGCAGCCAAGGCAGAGGTTGGCGTAGTGTTTAAACGTGCCACGCCGCAGCAAGACATTATTCCGAGCTCGATGCGCTGGCGTCCCCGTCAGGAATCGAACCTGAATCTAGGGTTTAGGAAACCCTCGTTCTATCCGTTGAACTACGGGGACTGTTTATTTTCAGTCTTTTACGCCGCTGGCGACGCCAGAAAAGGGTGAAGTTTTACCAGAATTTCTACCTTGTCCGTCATTGTTCGCGGGAGGCTATGTTTGCACGCGATGGGAGCTTGGCAAGCGGGAAGGAATGGGCAACACATGAGGCATGGAGCAAAATCAAAGCCAACCCCTCCCCGCTCGCAACGAGTCAAGCGACAACCTGAAGCTCTTGGGAGCGATGGTTTTCATCGTGTTCATGCTATGGGTGGCTTACCTCTTGATTTGTAGAGCGCTAGTCTCAGCGGAGAACCAAGGGGTTTTTGGGGATATGTTCGGTGGTTTGAACACTCTCTTTGCGGGGATTGGCGCAGCGTTCCTGCTATTCACCATCTACACCCAAGGTCGCAATCTCCGCGACCAGCAGCGCGACATTGAGCGACAATTGACCATTGCAGAGAGACAGGGGGAAGCGCTCGTTAATCAAGGGCGAGAATTGGCAAGGGCGGCGCGGGCAAATGAACATCAAGTTCATGTGGGTATCGCTCAAATGAAAATTGCCGCGTTACAAGCAGCAATTGAAGCGGCAAAAATTGAAGCGCTGTCGCCCGAATTCCAAGCACACCAAGTTGGAGCTGTCAGGAAACGAATTCAGGTGCTCGCGGACAAGATAACCACCATTTCAGAAGAGTTGTCGAACAGAACGGGAGGGGCGCACGACTCCGACTCTACGCCAACCTAATTCAATTCCGGCAAAACCCTGGCATTCCGCCGGAATCGGAACCAGAATTGAGGTGCGGTCATTTAGAAGCTGGAGAACATCCTGTGAGTTCACTGGCAACTGGTGCAACCCTCGCCCAACGTGCAGACTCCTATTTGGCGCTCGCCAAGTTCTTCGCCGACAAAGTGGTCTTCCACCGTCGCGGAAGGCACGGGCTCCGGTGTGCTCTGCTGTGTGGTGGCCGGAGTGGTCGGGTGAGGTGCGGCGATGATCTCCGTATTCATTCCAAGAGCATGATGATGGAGGGCTGTTCCGTCAAGATTGACGGCGCAACTTCGTGGAACGGACTTTCCACCCCCTAGACC
>JAEYUU010000609.1 GCA_023429545.1 Verrucomicrobiota bacterium | reverse complement strand
AATCAACTTCCGCCGCCACCACCTCCCGTGCGTGCGCGCAAAGCCGGCCCGCCTGCCGCGCCTGGATTGCTGAAGGACTGGACGTTTGATGTGGACATCGTCACGCGTGATCCCGTCCGGCTCCTGGGAAACATCATGAATGGAAGCATGCTGGTGGATGTCCATGCCGGCGGTACCGGAGCTGCGCCCGCGATTGAGGGCAAGGCCACGCTGGATGGCGCGAAGCTCATGCTGCCCTTCAGCCGGCTCACGATCACGAGAGGCGAGATCCTCTTCAACAAGGAGAATCCTCTTGATCCCGCAATCGATGTGCAGGGTGATTCGCTCATCAACAACTACCAGGTCACCGTGTATGCCTACGGTAGCGCGAGGGCTCCGAAGATGCGCTTCACCTCCAGTCCACCACTGCCTGAGAATGAAATCGCCTCGCTGCTCGCGACTGGATCCACGGCAGGTGATCCGGGCGGAGCGGAAAGTATGGCGGCCAATCGCGCGGCCTATCTGCTGGTGAGCCAGATGTACCGCAAGCTCTTCAACAAGGCCGCACCCAAGCGCCGCATGGATGAGGAGCCCTCGAAACTCACCTTCAATGTGGACCCCTTGGGGAGCGGGGGACGCGGTGGCACTGGGCCGGGTGTCACCGCGAGATATGAGATCAGCCCGAGACTGCAAGCCACGGGCTCGGTCGGCGGTGAGGGCTTCCGCGGACTGCTCTATTACCTGGTGAGGCTGCGATGACGATGAAGGCGCGGGAAGACAGGAAGACTTCGGATAAGACCGGTTCAGGTGGTAGGCTCGCTGCCACCCAAGGATCGGGGGCACTCCTGCCCCCTCAGTGGGCGCGACGTCTTCCAGTCTCTGCAATATCGATGCGTCTGTGGCGACTCGTGCTCTCCGCCTGTGCAGGCGGGAAGGGGGGCAGGAGTGCCCCCGATCCTTGGGAGAGGGGACCTCTCCGACAATCCGGCGCACGTTCCGCGGGGTTGAGATGCATGCGTGTGACAGGCGCACTGTTGCTGGTGAGGCTCGTGTTTTGCACTAGCGCCCTCCCCGCCCAGGAACCCGCTGTGAAAGAAACCCCTTCCGCAAACACTCCCGTCCCTGCCGCCACCGTTTCCGTGCCGGTGCAGATGGGGGGGCTCTCCGCACGGGCCGATGGTGTATCACCAACCAATGTGGATGATGTGAAAGCCGTCATCGAGGACCAACTCGGTCTCGCGGGAGACACGGCAATGTCCGACCCGCTCGCGGATGATCTCGCGTTCTTCCTTAGGCAGCGCTTTCTCGATTTGGGTCATCCAGAGGCGACCGTTGCCTGGACGGTGGAGGGTGGCACGGCGGTGCTGAAGGTGGTGGAAGGGCCGCAGTACGCAGTGGGAAGCATTGCCTTCGAAGGCAACACCTCACAGAAAGAGGAAGACCTTCGCGCCTACCTACTGCGTCCCACACATGAGAAGCTGGGGAGAAGCGACGCCAACCCGCCCCTGGTGGAGGCGGACATCCAGAAGGGCGCGGAGATGGTGCAGCGCTATTACCAGTCACAGGGCTATCTGAATGCCACCGTGCAGGAGCCGGTCATCACCATGCATCATGAAACGAAGACGCAGGACATCCTCGTAAAGATCACCGAAGGGGCGCGCTACGACATCGGACAGGTCTCGGTGACCGGAGACTGGGAACCCCGCCGCAAGGAGGTGATGGAAGCCATCGAGGGCATGACCGGCCAGCCCTTCAGCGAGGTGAAGATTGAGGACGTGCGCAAGCAGCTCGTGGGCATCTTTCAGCGGCGCGGCTACTTCGATGCCGCCGTCACCTCCAGCGCGGACCCCGCCACGATGCGCGGCGGACCCGTACCCGTGGTGTACCACGTCGTACCCCGCAATCTCTTCCGCATTGCAGGCATCTCCGTGGCGCCGGGGTTCTCCAAAGGCGCGGAGCGCGTGGTGCGCGCGAGTTTCAAGCGTTCTGTGAACAAGGTGTACTCCCCGGCGGACCTGGACGTCATGCACCGGCAGGCGTTGAAGTCCGACGTTTTCTCACGGCTCGATGTTACGCCGAAGAAAATGACGGACGACACCATCACCCTGGAACTCACCGGCGAGGAAGGCCCCACGCGCACCCGCGCGGCGTATGTGGGATATGAAACCTTCAAGGGTCCCATCGTAGGTGGCGAGCTGCGCAAGGTGAACCTCTTCAACTCCGGGAACGCAGGACAACTGAAGGCGGAATGGAGCGGGGTGGGTATCACGGGAGCCGCCCGTCTCACCGACCCCGCCGTCTTCAACACCTCCCACACCATGGACCTTTCGCTGTATGCGGATGGCCAGGATATCTTCGACTACAAGCGGCAAAGCTATGGCGGGAAGGTGGTGCTGGCGAGGCAGTGGACGAAGGAGATTTCCACGAACATCTTCGCGGACTATTCGCTGAACAATTCCGAGTCGGATGTGCTCCTGCCCGAGGAGCTCGGCCCGGATGAATATCAGCTCGGGATTGTGGGTTTCTCCACCATCATTGATTTCCGTGACAGTCCGGTGCTGCCGACGAAGGGCTTTGTGTTCAATGGGAGCATCTCAGGCACCTTGGGTGGCGACATTGGCTATACCAGGGCGGATGTGAGCTTCTCGTACTACAGGCCCATCACGAAGAAACTGCGCGCAGCCCTTCTGGCACGCACCAGCGCGATCACGCCGGAGCGGAGTCTGGAAGAGATTCCCATCGACCTGCGCTTGTTCAACGGTGGCGCGAACAGTGTGCGAAGTTTTGCGGAACGTGAGATGGGCCTGAAGAGTGTGCGGGGTGACACCCCCATCGGGGGAACCTTGACCCAGAACTTCAGCGTGGAGTTCTCCTATGAGGTTGCCAAGAACCTGGAGCTCGCCGTGTTCGGCGACATGGGTACGATCACCCGCGTGGAGGACAGCATCTTCACCCGGCCCGAAGATGTCCGCTATGCCATCGGCCTCGGCATCCGCTACAAGCTGCCCGTCGGTCCTTTGAGGATTGACTACGGGTACAATGTCAACCGCGAGGAAGGTGAGGACATGGGCGCGCTGCACATCACGTTTGGGTACGCGTTTTAGATGGCTTTCAAGGCGGAGCCTGGTATGGGACAAGTGCCTCATGATCGTTGGTGACCCTACGCGCTTTGCAATCGAATCTGGGATTACCCGGGCCTATTCACGGCTAAGCTTTCTTGCCTTGGGGTACTTTTGCATTCACGTCGCGGGCAAGAGGTATGGAGTTTTAGCTCCGGATGCCACCATGCTGGGTTGCTCGTTTGGTGAGGTCGAGAAACGACTCGCTGAACGGGGCAGTCATGTGGTGCCATTCGCCTCCGAATCGGACGGGGAATTGATAGCCGAGTCTGTTTACCGTTCCATCTATTCCCCGGATTCCGAAGAACTGACGTTCTTCGGCATGAGTTGTGA
>JAEYUU010000552.1 GCA_023429545.1 Verrucomicrobiota bacterium | reverse complement strand
CAATTGACGCCTCCCCAAAAGATTTTAAGATTCGACTGTCTGTGCGGACTCACGTTTGGCAGGCCGATTGGTCGCAACCCGTTTGTTGTTCCCTTTCGTTCGATCCTCGTATTGGTTGCTGGATCGCTAGCTCTCCGGACGCAAGACCGGAGAGCTTTTTTTCTTCCCTCATCGATCAAGGATCACTTGAACTGATGAAAATGGAACCAGTGGCCACTGCATCCATGCAGAACGCGCGACCTCCCGTGCACGCATCAGTGATGATCGGGATACAACCTCTTGAGCGTTGCACCACCAAGCTCGCGCATCATCGTCTCTACTTCTTCATTCACACTGGCCACACCCACATTGGCGCGTGACGAGTGTTTCCAGATCGATTCGACGCGCGTCTTCGCGTCATCCACGAGCTGGCTCACCTCCACCTGCCAGTGCGCCGGACGTGGATCACGCTTCCAGGCGCCACGACCACGACCGAAGTGCGCCACGGCGAGATAACTGAGCAGGGCGAGTTTCACCTGCTCGCGAAAATGCTCGCGGCTCCAGTGCAGCTTGTTGTCCTCACCGCGATCGAGATTGAAGGCCTTGATCAACCGGTAGCTGCCGAACACACCAATCACCGCGCCCACCAGTGCGCCTCCACCGAAGGTGAGACCGCCTGCCTTGAGATCCGCGATCAAACCCGCGAGGCCGCCACTCACGGCGCCACTGACGAGACTCGTCGCCGCGACGTCCATCTTCTGTGGCTCGGAGAAATCCGTCTGCGCTGCCTCCAGCAGTTCGTGACCCGCATCGCCCTCCAATCCATGCAGTGCGAGAAGCTCATTCACCGTCTGCTCCATGCGGGCGGAGAGGGACTCACACAACTTCTGCCTCGCTGCCGCGCGCTCGGCATCGGCCTCGGGCATGGGCACATGCAAGGCATCTGCCACGCTGCGCAGGGATTTTTCCAGAAAGCCCACCGGCTTCACCGGCACACCGTCCAGCGCATTCGCGGTGAGTTGATGCGCCAGCGCGCGCATGGACTTGCGGAAGACCTCTTCATTGCGCACCTCCCAGGCTTCCTCCACCCTGGCAAAGTCATCGTGCTTCTCTGCGGGAATCACATCCGCGATGGCGCGCATCAATTCCCCCTCCTGCACCCAGCAGCGGGAGAACGCGTCCATGTTCAGCACCGCTTTCACGATGTGGAATTTCGTCAGATGATTGCGCCACAGGCGCTCTTCCGCCGCCTCTTCCTCCACCGGTCGTGGTGCGCCTGTCTGATTGAGCAGCACCAGCACCGGCTTGCCGAGCCAGCCGAGGATTTCCATCTCCGCCTCCACGAAGGTGCCGCCCGCGAGTGATTCGCTGGCATTCACCAGGTAGAGCACCACATCCGCCTCCTCACGCACATTGCGCAAGGCCTGCTGGCTGCACCAGAAGGGCTTGTCCGTGATTCGGTCCCACATCTGGCTGAAGAACCACACCAGCGGCCGATCCATGTTCTTTAACCGCTTCAGCAGTCGCGCGGAGTCACCGAAGCCCGGCGTGTCCCACAGCACGAGCGAGGCATCTCCCGCCTCCATGAGCGTGTAGGAAGTATTGAACAGCGTCACGTGTGCCGCGTCGCGCACCTCGCCGACATCACGACGCAGCAGCGTGCGGGCGAGCGTGGTCTTGCCCGCGTTCGTATGGGAGATGAGGCTGAGGGTGATGGCGGCCACGGGCGGCGTGCAGTCAGATGGAAAGTGTTGCCCCATGAGTTGCCACAGGGCGGGGCTTCGTCAATGCGTCATGCGGCATGGGAGGGCTTCATCGCGCTCCATGTGCCGCATCGGTCTGCAGCCATTCTATGGGCAGGCCATGCATCGCCTCCCTCCATGAGGCGAGACGATCCGCGAGACGCGTTTCCCCATCCGCAAATCCCGACCAGCGATGGCGCAGTTCACCGTCATCCAGGGCGACCAGCAACGGCGCACTGGAAATACCGGCATGCAGTCTGGCCACGATGCCCTCGGCCAGCTCACGCTGGATTTCGGTTTCAGGGACATTGGCCATGTTAAACACCAGCATGACTCGCGGCGCGGAAGGTCGCCACGTCTCCAGATATTCTGTTTCTCCCGCCACGGGCACCACCTGGAAATCGACATGACCCACATCACGCCAGTGGTGATGCGCCCATTGCCGCCACCGATCCTGCGCCGCGGCATCCGGGTGAAGGCCATGGGTCAGCACCTGGGCCGGAGCACCCGCGCCCTCCACCAGGGAGAGCACCCGGCGCGCATGCGCCTGCCAGTCCGCAGTCTGCAGGGCACGACGCGAAATCCCGCGCGCGTGCCCCAGTTCCAGCAGCAGGAGGAGGCATCGCGGCACGACCACCAGCAGGCCCAGGGTCGCTCCATAAAGACAGATCCAGTCACGCGCGGAATCAGGCTCCAGGGCCTTCTTTCCCTCCACGCGCTGCATGCCGGGAATCTTCTCCAACGGCACGTGAATGCCGGTGACCCTGGACGCGGGCGAGAAAAGCGCGCCGAGGAACCGCGAAGCGCCATTTGCCTCCAGCAAGGTGCTCTCCCACACGGCCTGGTAGTCGCGTGACCAGCCTCGCGCGAACATGCCGGCGGTGCTGCCGATGGCGATCAGCGCGGCCCCGAGATGCAACCAGGCACGGAATCTCGAAGCGAGTCGCGCCCGCCATGAAGGGCTGGCGAGTTCCGCGAAACGGGCGGGCGCATTCTTCGGCAAACGCGCCACCGCATCCTGGGCCGAAGGAGTCTTCCACGCTGAGATACGGCGAAAAAACTGCTCCACACGCCTGCCAGATTCGCTTCCACGCAAAGGACGCAGCAACGCCACCAGGCTCCACACAACGACAATCGCATTCCACGCGAGGATGCCCATCAGCGGTAGAGCGAGCAGGTTGATCTCCCTCTCCTGCCCCACGGCGGAGAGTGCCCATCCCGCGCCAAACGCGGCAATCAGTCCTGAACTCACCAGCCAGCCGGGAATCACGGGCATGCCCAGCACCGTCTCCACCGGTTCCCTGGTCCGGCCAAGCAGCGCGGCGGCGCGGCGTTGCAGGAAGGCCACGATGTTTGATCCCGCGGCGCGCTTCGCCTCCTCGGTGGCCGTGCGACGGGCGCCACCGTCCCAGATGCGTGCCTCCGCATCCGTGTCCTCCACGGCGCGGACGCGTGCCATCTGCTGAAAGTCATCCCAGTTCACTGTAGAGAGAGCTTGCCTGCGATTGGTTCGCGCGCCAAGCGGGAAGAATGTGTGCCTTTTCGCCGGCGTCTCTCACTCGTTGTAAAAGACGAGGGTGACGATCTTCCAGTCCTGCCCCTCCCGCTTGAGCGTGAAATAATCCACCCCTCGCGTTTCGGTGGAACCTTTCGTCAGCACCCACGTCACCTTCGCCTGCACCACCTGGGCATCGCCCATGATTTCCATGGTGAGCGGCTTCTCCACCATCGGCTCGCTGGCGCGCTCATGCCCCAGCTTCTGCCCGTGCAGGAAGTCCGTGAGCCCCTGGGTCAACACCTGACCAACTTTGTCGATGAAAATCACCCGTGCCTGGGGATGGAAGCACGCGCCGTAACCATCCATGTCCTTCGCCGACCACGTGGCGAAGTAGCGGTCCAGGAATGCGCGGATATTCGCGTCGTCCGCATGCTTCACCGTGTCCGCACCACATGACGGCAGCGCGAGCATGAAAAACGCCGCCAGCAGCAGGCGGAAGCCGCGGGACATGGGATGAGCGGGCGTCATCGCAAGCATGGATGGCATACGGATATCCTATCCCTCGTCCGGCAGTCCCATGGCGGAGAGCAGGCGGTTCAGATCGTCCACGGTGTAGTATTCAATCTCGATCTTCCCCTTCTTCTCGCCGTGATGGATGGAGATGCCGGTGGACAGAAAACGCGTGAGCCGGGTCTGGATGGAATCCAGCGCCACCTTGAGCTCGGCGTCAGGCGCGGAGGGCTTGGGCTTCGGCGCGGGTGGATTGAGAATGCCCTCCACCAGCTTCTCCGTGCCGCGCACGGTGAGCATCTTGCGGATCACTTCCTCTGCGGCGGTCTCGATGTCCTCGGCTCTTTTCAGCGAGAGCAGGACCTTTGCATGACCGGTGCTGAGCTTGCCGTCGCGCAGGTAGCTTTGCACGCCAGCAGGGAGATCCAACAGGCGGATGGCATTGGCCACCGTGGCGCGGTTCTTGCCGACGCGCTGGGCGATGTCCTCCGGCTTGAGGCCGAATTCCTTGCTGAGGCGCACATAAGCCTGTGCTTCTTCCAGCGGATTGAGTCCTTCGCGCTGGATGTTTTCGATCAGCGCCATCTCCAGCACGTCCTTGTCGGAAGCCGTGCGCACGATGACCGGCACTTCCTTGAGGCCGAGTTCGCGGCTCGCGCGGAATCGACGCTCACCCGCGATGAGCTCATGCTTGCCATGCACCAGACGGACGATGAGCGGCTGGATGATGCCATGCTCGCGGATGGACTCCATCAACTCCGTGAGCTGCTCCGGCGCAAACTCCTTGCGCGGCTGGAGCGGACTGGGCACCACCTCGCTGAGGGGCACTTTGCGCACCGCTTCGCCGGGCGCGGGCTGGGGAGAGAAGGAGGCGGGCGCGGACGCAGGCGGATGCGCGGCAGTCTTGCCGATCAATGCGCCGAGTCCTTTGCCGAGTGCTGGTTTAGCCATGGGAGGCGGAGAGTAGTGCCCCCCGCTGAAATCTCAAACCCGAACTGCACCTGCGGAAATGCCGGTGCTCTCTCTGCCGCTCAGAGCGGTGTATAATCAATCTCCATGAACTCCACCACCTCCGGGATCCACCGGTTCTGCACGAAGCTGACATGGTCCGGATGCTGGCTGTAGAAGTCATAAGCCTCCTTCGAGGCGAACTCCATGGAGAGGCCAAAGTGGTAGGGGTTCTTCACACTGGTCTGCCGCAGCGATTCGAACTTCTCCACGCCGGGAATGGCGGCGAGTTGCTGTGCGGCATGAAGGAAGTCACGCTCCTCGGCTGAGCCGGGTGCGTGTTTCAAACGGAAGACGACGGTGTGACGGATCATGATGAGAGATGAACTGCTGATGATGATTGTGCTTCGTGGCTACTTCGGTTGCCGCAGATACGCAATCAAGTCCGCCAGCGACTGCGGGGTGAGCAACGCTTCCAGGCCATCGGGCATGAGGGACATGTTCGAGCTTTGCAGCCTGCTGACCTCGGAGCGCAGGATGGGACGCAGGCTGCCATCCGCAAGGCGCAGGGTGAGGCTGCTGCCTGTCTCGCTCGCGATGGCGCCGTACATCTGGCTGCCGCTCTTGAGATCACAGAAGTAGGCGGTGAAGCCCGGCTCGATGATGGCGCTGGGATCGAGGATGGAAGTGAAAAGCTTGTCCGGAGGATGCTGCACCACCGAGCGCAAATCCGGTCCCACGGCGAGGCCGACGCCCTCAAGCTGATGGCAGGCGATGCACGCCAGAGCAAAGGCCTGCTTTCCTTTTGCCGGATCTCCCACCAGCGAGAGCGCGGGGCGGAACTTGTCCAGCACCTGCTGGCGTGAGTCCCGCGCCTTGATCACCTCGCCAGCCATCTTGCTCACGGCCTTGGAGGGATGCTTGAAGAGCCGGGTCTGCCGTTGCGCATCAAGGCTGCTGCTGGTGATGCGACCTTCCTTGATCTCCTTCAGCAGATGGAGTGCCCACTCCTGCCGGCCCAGCAGGGCATCCAGCACCGCCTCACGCTGGCGTGGGGTGCGTTGATCCCACTGCTCGAGCAGCAGGCCCGGCACACGCGTATCCGAAGATGCGGCGAGCAGTGAGACGCATTCGACAAACGTATCCGCCGCGCCCGGCGAGCGGATCCATGCTCCAATCAAGTCCACCGCACCCGCAGTCTCCGCTGGGTCAGCCATCAAGATGGCGGCGGCCACGAGGCGCTCCGCCGAGATGCTCGCCGATTTTTCAGCAGCGAAGCTCCGGATGTTTTTCAAGGTCACCTCCTTCGACTGCCGCAGGCTCTGCCACTGCACATCGTCCGCATGCTTCGCCGCCAGAGCATCGAGCGAGCTTCCCGCATCACGCAGTGCCCGCAGCAGCGTGCTCAGATTTCGCAGGGACTGCTCATTGGCAGAGTTTGCCTTCGAGAATGCCACCGCCGCGAGGTTGCGCACCATGCCATTATCCTGCGTCCCAAGTGCAGTGCGCACCACCGTCTCCATGAGGGTGGAATTCGCCTGTGCGGCGGCTGCGAGCGCGCTGAGGTGCGTCGTCGCAGAGCTGGCCAAGGCGGCGCGTTCCAGCGGTGCTTCCAGCTTCGTGGGAGCAAGCTTCACGAGCGCGGACCCTGCAGCGGGATGCTTCCATTCGCCTAGCGAGCAAAGCAATTGCAGCCGCACCTTGGCGCTTGGGTCGGCCACGAGCGACACCGCCTTCGTGATCACCGTTTCGTCCTGCGATTGCTCGGCAAGCCGCAGGGCATTCTCGCGCATTCCATCCGCTGGGTCCGAGAGCGCGGTGATGAGATGAGCGGGCTGCAACGCACCGAGCCCTTCGAGCAGCCACAGGGCATGCAGGCGCGCATGCGGGCTGGGATGATCACGGAGGAGGTTATCTAGAAGCGGCGCCATGGATTTGTCCGCCCGCCAGAGGAGCATCATGTGCGCCTTGTCCCGCAGCCAGTTGTTCGGGCTGGCCAGCAGTGAAAGCAACCCGGGGCCGTCGAGCTTGCTGAGCGATGCAGGAAGCACTGGTGCCTTCCCACCGGCAAACACGCGGTACATGCGGCCGCGATCATCACCCCCCCGATAGTGGGCGAGCAACTCCTCACGCCCCTGCGGTGGCAGCCACTGGGGATGCTCAATCATGTAGCGGTACATGTCCGCCACCCAGAGCGCACCATCCGGACCGGTGCGCACCATGACGGGGCGGCACCAGCGATCCTCGCTGGCGAAGAAGTCCATCTTCTCCGCCGGGTCGCGGGCTGCCTTGAAGGTCGCGCCGTCATCCTCCACCACCAGATGCTGCACCACATTGTGAAATGGCTCACAGACAAAAGCATCCATCACACCGCGAGTGCCGAAGAGCGCCTCATCTCCATAGATGGTCGGACCGCAGGCGGAGGTGAATCTTCCGGCCTGATCAAAACTGTGGAAGCGCTTCTCCTGCGCGCTCGCGGGGAACACGCGGGCGTTTGCCTCGGTGAGCATCACCTTCGGTGAAGGCGGCGCCACGTGGGGATTGCGCCGCAGGTAGCGGTCCTCCAGCGCATAGTGCCAGAGGGGATAACTGTTCTGCACGCCGAACCAGTGGCCCCACGCATCACGATTGCGGCCGAACTGCGCCGGGCCGCTCAGGGGATCGATCTCGCCCGTGTCCGGCTTGAAGCGGAAGTCACGGCTGCCCAGGGCCACCTTCTCACCCGTGAGTGTGGAAACGATCTGCACGTCCTTTCCGTAATTCGCGGTATGCCCGCCATTGGCGCAGTACACCCAACCATCGAGCCCCCAGCGCAGGCCATTCACACGAAGCTGCTGGTTGCCTTCCTGGAAGCCGGTGAGCAAGACCTTGCTCTCGTCCATTTTCCCATCGCCATCCTTGTCGCGGAGCAGCAGCACTTCGGGTGCAGCGGTGATGAGGCAGCCATCCTTCCACGTCAGGATGCCGGTGGGAAAACGCAGACCTTCAGCGTAGAGGGTGCGCTTGTCGTATTTGCCGTCCCGATTGGTGTCTTCAAGAATGGACACACGGCCGCCCGGCTTGCCATTGCCATCCATGCCGAGTGGATAGTCCGCCATCTCCACCACCCAGAGCCGGCCACGGTCATCCCAATCGAAGGCCACCGGATCCAGCACGAGCGGTTCCGCAGCGACCATCTCCACCGTGAAGCCCTTGGGCACATGGATGCGCTTGAGCGATTCCCCCGGTGACAGGGGCGCTGTCGCCGTGCGTGCCGGGGCCGGTTTCATCCCTGAGGCTGCATGGTGCGCCGCAATCTCCTCCGCCGTGAGCGCCTTATTATATAGGGAGACTTCGTCCATCTTGCCTTCGAGCCCCGCGAAACCATCGCTGCGACCTCCGAGGAAAATTTCCTTCACGCCCTCCGGCAGGGTGTACTCCAGTTCGCCCTCGATCTCCGGTTTGCTCTTCCCATCGAGATACACGCGCACCTGATTCTTCGCTCGCGTGAAGACGACATGATGCCAGCTCTTCAGTGAGAGCAATGTCGATCCCGCGAGCAGCTTGCGCTGGCCATCGCCATTATAGATGAAGAGCCGGCCCGGGGCGGCATCCGCATGCGTGCCGCCAATGCCAAGATGGTCTCCCGGGCAGGTGCGGTCCTTGTTCCTGCCTCGTGAGAAGAGATAGCCGGTCACCGGACGCGCATCCTCCGGCAAGCCATTCCAGAACCAGAACTCCACGCTGTACGTGTCACCCAATTCCGCCACCTCGCCGCGCACCCGTCCGCCCGCGAAGTGCATCGCGCGGTTGATGTCCTTGCCCGAGAACGCCTCTCCCGCGGGGCCTTCCAGATACAGCGCCACGCCATCCTCGATGTCCGCGGCGTGCTCCTTCTTTTCCATGGCGTCATGGGCCTTGGGAATCACTGCCTCATCCAGGCGCCAGTACGCCACGGGCTTCGCGGCAAGGATGTTCTCCACGTAGCCTCTCCTGCCCTGCGTCATCTTGCGGCGCGGCCTGCCTGACACCTCCTCCGCAGCCTTGAGCAGTGTCTCCACGATCACGGGCTCGGCCTGTACTTCCAGCCCTGCGGTGCGCGCGGGCCAGGTGGTGTAGCCGCCCAGCTTGTGCTGCTCGAGTGGAGGAATGTAGCCCTCCGCGCCATTGGCCAGTTCGATGTTGAAATGCGACGCGAAGGGTGACTGCGCCTTCAGCTTCAATCCCGTGAGGGCAAACACTTCATTCGGCAGCGCGGTGATGCCGAGGTCACCGATGCGCAGCGCCTGCAGCACCAGTTCCGTCTTCTGCTTTTCATGCAGCAGGATGGCTTCCTGCGCATAGATCTCCTGCTTGCTCTGCGGCAGCCGGTCCTTCACGGTCGCCATGATCTCCCGGGCCCACTTCAATCGCGCCTCATCCGGCACGCGGTACTTGAGCGGAATCTTTTTCTCCACCATGCCGAGGGGCACCTTGTCGCGGAACTCAATCTTGCCCCACGCCTCATGCGCGCGCTTCGCCACGGCCTCCGCGTACGCATCCATGGTGATGTTCTGCTTGGGCTTGCCGTAATCCATCCACATGAGGTCGCCGCTGGTGCCCTGTGAAATGGCGGCAACAAACGGCCCCTCACTGGAGGACTGCCCCAGCAGCTTCGCCATGTGCCGGCAGAAGGCGCCGTAGTAGTCCGCCGATACCGCCGTGGCGCCGAAGTAATGCTGCGAGTAGTTGGCAAAGAGCGCGAGCGGTTTGCCATCCTTCGTCTGCAAGGCCAGCACGCTGAGCTCCGGATCCACCGGGCCTGAAGGCCCCACGTGATTCGGACTTTCATAACCCGGATGCATCATCGCGCGCACATTCTGGATGCCAAAGGGATCGGCTGGAATCCGGTCCGGCCGGTAGATCCACCGGCGGTTGTGCGTGTGGTCCCAGTCATCCACCGAGGCCCAACCGGCCCGCGCCGGCTGGAGATTTTTGATGGCCGCGATCATCGCCTCCGCGACCTTTCCTGGCAGCCACTTCGTGTACTCCGGATCCATGCGGCTCCCCAGGCAGCCCATCGCCGCAGGGGCCGTGTGCGTGTGCGTGGCGGACACGGTCATGAAGGAAATACCCATCCCGGTTTCTTTTGCCGCGATGGACTTCGCTTCATCAATCACCTCCCGCGGCATCATGCAGGTATCCACCACGCAGAGCACGAGTTTGGTGCGCCCATCATCCAGCGCGATGGCCCGCGCATGCAGCTTGTCCGACACCTGCTGCGCCAGCCGTTCCGTGAAGTTTCCGTTCACAATCACCGGCAGCTTCTGCGGCGTGATGTCCGCGACGGCGGCACCGGCACGGAAGGTGGGTGGATTTTCCTGCGCGGAAGAGCACCGCACTCCCATGCTGAAGAACGCGAGTGTACAAAGGAGGTGAGCGGTGCGTGTCATGCGGGCAACACTTACCCGCGATACCGTGCTCTTATTTCACCGCGCCCGTTTATCCAATGCATCCCGGAAGAAGAATATGGCAAGCAAGCACTAAAGTATCACGATGAAGTGGCGCAGCTTGTGCCGAAGGCCTTGGACTGCGTGCAGCCCAAGGACGCTGCGCGTCACCGCATCCTGACTTTCCGTACGTATTTCGTTTTCTTCTCGAGTCACACAGCACTCTTAACCTGGCGGCAGTTCCTACATTCAGCGCGCATTACCGCCACGGCTGCAATTCGAGCCCGCCTCCCCGGTTGCCACCAACGGCAATCCGGAGTAAAAGATAGCATGGGCCGGAGACCTGCGAATTTCTTCACCACCATCTTTCGACTGGCTGTCGTGCTCTGCGCAGCAGCCTCGGCCCAAGGGCTGCACGCCACGGGCGTCAAGGACGGGGACATCATCTTCCACCGGTCACTGACCCACCAGGCGGCGGCCATCGCGGCGGCCACGCGTTCGGAGTTCACCCACAAGGGTGTCATTTTCATCGAGGACGGGAAGCCCTTTGTGTATGAGGCCGTGCAGCCCGTGGG
>JAEYUU010000528.1 GCA_023429545.1 Verrucomicrobiota bacterium | reverse complement strand
GAAGAGGAGCATGCCGACAATGTACATCTTTCGCTTCAGCAAGCGGCGTTCCTTGTGCGGAGACTCCGCTACCGGAAGGAAAGGCACATGCAGCAGCGGGCGATGATCGCGGGTGTCTGGGGGTGACGGGGGATCCTGCGCGACCTGACCGGCGAGCACTTCACCCATGCCCGGCATCGCTGCTTCCTCGGCCGCACGGGCGTCAGGAAGTGATTCGGGAACCAGAGCGGTGGGCGAAGACTGGGGTTCCGCGGCGGTAGCTTTTTCCTGCTGCTGATCCTCAGAGGCGGGCGGTGCTATCTGAGGCTTGGCGGGCGTGTCCTCGGGAGCAGTTTCGTGGAGTTCTACAGGGGGATGCGAAGGAAGTAGATCCGGCGCTTCCGCTGAGACCTCCGTGGAGGCAGGAGTTTCCACCAGAGGGGGGACTGCCGGAGCTTCAGACACCAAGTCGGGAGGAAGGTCCGGCGCTTCGGGCTCCGCCGCCGGTTCCGGTTCAGGATGTTGAGGTGCCTCCGGCTGTACTGGAAGCAGCGCAGGCATGACAGGAGTCATCGGCTGCAGAGCCTGTGCTCCGCCTCTCGAAACGGTTGGCGCATCCAGGATGCTCCCTAGCACAGGGTGATCATTTTTTGCCGCTGGAGGAGGGGCGACTGCCACGGCTCCCTCGCTGCGCGACTGGCGTTTTGGCATGAAGACCGGGCCAGGATCCTTAATGGCTGGTGGGTCGGGCTGTAGAGAATGCTGCGGGACTGATGATGCCGGAGCGGAAGTATACGTGGGAAGGGGCGCAGGTGGTCTCAGCGCATCCGCCAGTTCCGAGGCACTCCAGCCGGGAAGTACGGGAATCTCGTCTTGGGCTTGAGCCTTCGGCACGGGGGCAAAGCGTGTCTTCCGCTTCGGAAGCTCAAGGGACGATTCCTGCGGTGCAGTAATCGTAGTGCCGCACTTGGGACACTGGTCCGTGACGCCAGCCATCTCGGGCGGCACAGCGAGCTTGGTGCCGCAGTTATGGCAGGCGAACTTGATGAGGCGAGACTTCAAAACGGTATCGAGAGAGAAATCCAGCTATTCCAACTATCAGAAAAACCAAAAGAATCAAGCGGGGAGAAGGGGAAGGCAAAGAGATCTTTAGAAAGCGGGACAAAATCCACTTGGATATCGGGTCACCATTCCCCACTGGTCGCTTTCGTTAAAGCTCCTTGATGTAGATGTTTCCGAACTGCATTTAATCTCCGTAGTGCTGCAGGCCGATGGGTCCTTTCTCCGGAAGACCCGGCACGGGTGCTTGATCGATCACCAGCTTTTCGTTGAGCTCCACGCTGAGCTTGCCCTTCTGCAAGGTGATCACAAAGCGGTTCCAAGCACCGAGTTTGTTGTCGGCCTTCTCCTTGGGCACGTAGAGTTTGCGCAGCTCCGGAGGCGTATTCTTCGCCATGCGGAATCCGTTCACTTCTCCAGAGCCACAGGGGCGGCAAAAGATATTGATCTGCGCTTTCTTGTCGCCACGCAGGAAGATGCCGCTATCTCCACCATCCATGACCTCGACGGTCTGTTTGGTCTTGTCGGGATTCAAGGCGTCGGTGCCATCAGGTGCAATAAGGACAAGTTTCTTGGGCTCGGGTTTCTTGGACATACGCCAGTCCACGATGAGCTGGAAGTCCTTGAAGGACTTCTCGGTCCAGAGATCCTTGCCTTTCCCCAGCTTGCCGCCTTTGACATGAAAGAAGGCTCCGTGGGCGCTCCACCATTTGTCGAGGTCGTCGGGGGTGGCCCAGCCCTTCAACGTTTTTCCATCGAAGAGTTGCTTGAAGCCGCTGAAGTCACGAGCGGTCTGTTCCGCGGTCGCTCCGGTGGAAGGAAGTTCCTTGATGCGGATGTTGCGGAAGTGGGCCTCGCTGCCTTCGCTTTCCAGGCAGATGTAGCCTTTGCGCGGCCAGCAGTCCTTGCCCACGGTGACCTCCTTGCCATTCACGGAAAGCCGGATTTCACCGTTGTTGCACACGGCACGGTAGTGGTTCCATTCGGGCGAGGGTTTCACACGATCCTCCTTGGGGAAGCTGCGTTTGCCCCCCTTTGCCACAGGGTCCACGGGGGTCATCGTGGCGCCCCAGATGGGGAAGATATCCCCGTGCGAGGTGAACCATTCCTTCGCGCCCTTGTTCTTCTCGTAGCCGACGTCGAGGATCTGCACTTCGATGCCTCGTGAGAAGGGCACACCAGGCGCGGGAATGCTTTCGCCCCAGATGAAGAGACCGGCATTGCCGGCCTCCTTCAGATGCCGCCACTCGAGCTCGATGATGAAGTTCTCATACATCCGCTCCGTGCGCATGACTCCGGTGGGCATGCCGGTGGTCATGATGTAGCCCTCCTTGGCCTGGAAGGTATCGGCCGCGACATTGCAGGGCACCCAGCCGGAGAGGTTCTTGCCATTGTAGAGGGAGACGAAGCCCTCCTCTTCTTTGTCCTGTGCAGACAAGGGACAGGAGGATGCAGCGATGGCCAGCAGCGTGGCAAGGAGGCGCGTATTCATGGTGGAGGGCGAAAGCAATGCGGTGCGGTGAGATGGTGTAGTACACACCATCGACCGTGATTTTGTCATCAGGGTTCTCATCCCCTGGCACCGCGGCCCTGAGTTGTTGCCGAAAGCTGAGCTTGGGCATGCCGCTCAAAACATGCTCACATGGGCTGGTGGAGCCCTCGTGGACGCTTGTTGTGCCTGAGCACGGGTCACCATGCGACAGCGGAGTGTCGCGGTTCTCGGGAGGTGCGCTGCGCTTTAGCCCTGGCCCAGTCTCTGGAGCTGGTACTTGCGCTCGATCTCGCCAATCCACTCCGGATTGTCCAGGTACCATCGGACGGTTTTGCGCATGCCGCTGTCAAATGTCTCCCGCGGTTCCCAGCCGAGTTCGCGGCCGATCTTGGTGCAGTCGATGGCATACCGGCGGTCATGGCCAGGGCGATCCTTCACGAAGGTGATGAGTTCCTTCGGATTGCGCTTGAGGTCTGGACGCTCGGCATTCACCGCGGCGATGATGGCATGCACGACGTCGATGTTCTTCATCTCGCATTTGCCGCCGATGTTGTAGGTCTCGCCAATCT
>JAEYUU010000527.1 GCA_023429545.1 Verrucomicrobiota bacterium | reverse complement strand
GTCCAATGTCCTTCGTGCCCTCAATCGCGGCATCATGAGGCGACATCCTCTTCTCCTCGATGTACCTGAAGATATTTTCCACCACGATGATGGCATCATCGATCACGATCCCCACCGCCAGCGCGAGCGCCACGAGGCTCATCTGGTTGAGCGTGACATCGGCCGTCCACATCACCCCGAAGCTCGCGATGATGGAGGTGGGAATGGCCAGCGCGGAGATGAGGGTGGCACGCCCATTCCCCAGAAAAACGAGCACAATGATCGCGGCGAAAATCGCTCCCAGCACCAGGTGCTCCTGCACCGCATGAGCACTGGTGCGGATCACGAGGGAGTTGTCCCGCACATAATCGACGCTGTATCCGGAAGGCAGACGTTTGACCACCCCATCGAGCCGCTCGCGCACGGCATCCACCACCTTGATGGTGTTCTCACCCGACTGCTTGCGAATGGAGAGCAGCACCGTCGGCACACCGTTCCGCCGGGCAATGGAGTGTGCCTCCTCTTCGCCGTCCTCCACCCGTGCCACATCACCAAGGCGGACCAGGCCGCCTTCGCTTTCACGCACCACGAGCCGTTCCAGTCCCTCGAGGGTATCCAGTTTGCCCACCACGCGCAGGCTCGCCTCCACCGCGCCACCTTTGACCGTGCCCGCGGGGATTTGAATGTTCTGCCGCTGCAGCGCGGACTGCACATCCACGGCGGTGAGATTCATCGCGCGCAGCCTCACTGGGTCGAGCTGCACATTTACCTGGCGCTTTTGTCCGCCGAGCAGAGTCACCTGCCCCACCCCGGCCACACTCTCAAGCTGCCGGCGCAACACCTTGTCCGCGTACTCGGTGATCTCCCTCACAGGACGATCCGCGATCAGCGCGATATTGAGCACGGGCGTCGCATCAGGATCCATCTTCTCCACCCGGGGCGTCTCCGCATTGTCCGGAAGATCATTCAGGATGCGATTTACACGATCCCGCACCTCCTGTGCGGCGACATCCGCATCTTTCTCCAGAAGGAACGCAATGATGACCTGCGACAACCCTTCCGAGGAGGTGGAGTGCAGCTCATCAATGCCACTGACAGTGTTGACCGCCTCTTCAATCTTGTCCGTGAGATCGGTTTCAATCTCACCCGGAGTGGCGCCATCCATGCGGGTGGTGACCATCACCGTGGGAAAGTCCACCTTCGGGAAACGATCCACTTCAAGGCGGGTGTATCCCAACACACCCACGACCACGAAAACGAGCACCAGCACGGTGGCGAAGACGGGACGTCTGACAGAGATGGAGGCGAGCCACTGCATGCTGGAGTGCGGTCAGGTCAGATCAGGTCAGGGGCGCATGGCCACCTTGATTCTCGCGCCGTCCACGGCCCCGGCGGCAGGTTCGATGACGACCGACTCACCCTTGTTGATGCCGTTGCGGATCTCGATCCATCCGGCGTTGCGTTCGCCTGTATCCACCAGACGCTCGGTAATCTGTTCGTTCTCCACGACCATCACCCGGCTTCGCCCGGTGGCCGTGCGCACGGCGCTCTCAGGCACCACCACCGCGGCCTGTTCACCAAGGAGCAGGCGGCCTTCGGCAAACATGCCCTGGCGCAGACGCCCATCCTTGTTGGGCACCTCCGCTTCCACCATGAGATCCCGCGTCGCCTCGCGCAGTGCCGCACCGATGTGTTTCACCACTCCGGTGAACTGGCTGCCTGGGAAAGCCGGGACGGTAAAGGCCACTTCCTGCCCGGTCTTGATACCGCCCACGGCAGTCTCCGGCACATTGAGCAGGAGCCTCAGTTGATCATTTGCCACAAGGCGCGCCACTTGGGAGCTCGCCTGCACGTATTCGCCGGGCGAGACCATGCGCTCCATGATGCTCCCCGCGAAGGGTGCGCGGATGATGGAATCATCGAGATTCTTCTTCGCCGTATCCCGTCGCGCGATCGCAGCATCGAGATCCGCCTTGGCGCTTTCGTGATCAGCATTCAGCTTTTGAAAATCGGCCTCAGCTACCGCCCTGGTTTTCACCAGAGGTTCATTCCGTTTCCGCTCCGCCAGCGTAAGGTCCATCCGGGACTGTGCCTGGGCCACATGGGCCTCCGCTTCTCGCAGGGACAGCACCGCCGCCCGGTCATCCAGCTTCACCAACACGTCTCCGGCTTTCACCATGCTGCCACGCTCCATCGGTGTCTCCATGACTTTTCCGGAGATGTAAGCAGCAACCGCGGAATCAAGACCGCTCCTCAGCTCCCCAATGACTTGGAGATGACGCGGCATGGGCCGCTCTTCCGCCAGGGCCACCGTGACAGGCACGGCGGGCGCCTGGACATCCGCGCTCTGACCTTCGGAAGTTCCCGCAGGGGACTTGTGGCCTCCGCATGAGGGAAGGGCCAGCAGCAGCAGGAGCGCAATCCCTGGAGAGCTGAGGTTTGGTTTCTGGGTCTTGGGGGGAAAAGGCGTCATTCGCAAAGCACGACCGCGAGGCAGGGTAAAGAGTTCCATTTAGTGACGTGGACGCTGGGGCGAAATGCCGGCCATGAAGACTTCCACGCAGGTGTTCACATACTGCCGTGAGGTGTAGTCCGTCTGGAACTCCACCGTGTTCTTCAGCATGCCCGCGATGAGCATGTTCGAGAACATGTCCATCGCTACAAAGAGGTTCAGGTCCTTGCGGACCTCGCCGTTCTCCTGGCCGCGCTCCAGCACCTTCCGGAATCGGGTGCGTAAAGGCTTGATGGCCTCCATTGCGATTTTCCGATACTGCTCAGGCAACCGGCGGGACTCACCAATAAGGGTGCGAATGAAGGCCTCATCCCGCTCCATCGTCTGGTACAGGGAAACGCCAAAATTGCGCAAGACATCGTGCATGGTCCCTACCCAGGCCTTGTCCGTGTCGAGGGAGTCATAGGCTGGAGTATCGATCATCTTGTCGAACACCGCCTGCAGGAGGCCGTCCTTGTTTGTGAAATGGCGGAATAGCGTGACCTCATTCACGCCCGCCTCCTCCGCAATGATACGCGTGGTCGCACGGGGAATACCGTCCCGTGCAAAGACATTCAGGGCAGCCGCAATGATCCTGCTGCGGGTGCTGAGTTCCGTCTTGGTCGTGAGGGCTGGAGCGGTAGTGGACATCGGATCGGGAAGAAGCAAGCAAGCACTTGCTTGCACGCTTATGTATGTAAGCGCTTGCTTGCTTTATGTAAAGCGCCTTTTTTAACCAAAGGCTGGCCGGTCGATAAGAATCGTGATGGAGTTCCTGGCCCCTCCCGCCGGGCTCCACCAACCATGGAGCTTTGCTGGTTGCAGTCCGAGCCGGAGAATGGAGCGCCGATTCGTGGAACACCCAAAGAG
>JAEYUU010000716.1 GCA_023429545.1 Verrucomicrobiota bacterium | reverse complement strand
GCGTGCGGCCGGAGAGCACAAAGATGTCCCCCAGCTTCAGGCCCTTCACAAAGTTCTCCTCCACCTCGCCGATGCGGCGGCTGCCGAGATACACCCGAACCGCGCCCTCGCTGGCGATGGTGCCGATGTTCACGAGGTAGTCCCGCTCCACCTTCTTGTTCGGAGTCAGCAGGATGCCGCGATCGTCCTCAATGACTTTGCCGAAGGTCTCGCGGTATTGTGTTTCCAGGCTGCGACCGCCACCCATGACATAGCGCAGGATCTTCTCAAACGACTGACGAGTGAGTGCGCGGTAGGGCCAGGCGCGCTTCACGATGGCGTAGGCGTCGGCGCGCGTGTGCTTCTTCTCCATGCCCAGGCCCACGAGATGCTGGGCGAGCACGTCGCTGGGGGAGTCCATGATGCGCACGTCATCGAGCTGGGCCTTGCGTGTCATCTCCGCGCACACCACGCATTCCATGAGGTCATTCACATTTGTGGCCACGAGCACGCCATGGCTCTCCTCATGAATGCTGTGCCCGCTGCGGCCGATGCGCTGCAGGGCGCGGCTGATGCCCTTGGGCGTGGAGATCATCACCACGCAATCCACTGCGCCAATGTCGATGCCCAATTCCAGGCTGGTGCTGCACACCACGGCGCGGAGCTCGCCCGCCTTGAGCTTGTCCTCCACCTCCAGTCGCACATCGCGATCGAGGGAGGCGTGGTGCGTCTCGATCACATCGGCGAGTTCCGGCAGGGTCTGCTTGAGCCGAAGGGAGATGTTCTCCGTGCCGCTTCGCGTGTTGCAGAAGATGATGACGCTGCGCTTCTGTTTCACCAGACGCGCCAGATCCTCCATGACACGCGCGCCGGTCCAGCCGGCGGGCGGGTACGGATTGCGCCGCAGCGGGGAGAGCACCTCCACGCGCCGCTTCCGCTCGATGCGCCCCTCCGCGATCACACACTTCCGACCCACGCCGCAAAGGAGGTGGCCCAGTTCCTGCAGTGGCGCCGCGGTGGCGCTCAAGCCAATGCGCACCAGCGGCCTGCCCGTGAGGTGTTCCAGCCGCTCCAGCGAGAGGGTGAGGTGGGAGCCGCGTTTGTTCTCCGCGATGGCATGCAGCTCATCCACAATGACGAAGTGGCAGGACTTCAGCGCTTCCCGATGGCCTTCTTGTGGCAGAAGAATGGAGAGGCTCTCCGGGGTGGTCAGCAGGAGGTGCGGCGGGTTCTTCTTCTGCTTCGTGCGCTCAGTGGCAGTGGTGTCGCTGTTGCGCAGGCCGATGCGGATCTGACCCTCCAGCCCCATCTCCTGCAGGGGCAGGAGGAGATTCTTCTGCATGTCATAGGTCAGCGCGCGCAACGGCGAGACATAGACTGCATGGATGCCATGGGGCAGGGGTCCCTTGTCCAAAAGCCGCACGAGATGATCCAGCACGCCGAGGAAGCCGGCGAGCGTCTTGCCCGTGCCGGTGGGGGAGGAGAGCAGCACGGAGCGCCCGGCCAGCACCTCAGGGAGGGTCACCTCCTGCGCATGCGTGAGCCGCCCAAAACGCCTGCGAAACCAGGCGGCCAAGGTGGGGTGCAGATCATCCAGCATGGAGGGGAACGGCGGAAAAATCAGAACGCGGCACCGGGTTTTGGTGTCTCTTTAAGACCTATACTCTTCCAGGCGGTATCCCGGCTGGATTTTCGCACGTCTCCTCATCCATGAAATTCCTCAAGGCGACCGGCCGCCTCACGGCCATCGCGACGCTCACTTTTGTCGTGTTTCTCCTCTCCTGCCAGTCCCGCATGATCTACTACCCCCGGCCGTATGACACGGCCCAGGTCAGGGAATTCGAAGGGCAGGGCGGCCGGAAGCTGGAGTACACCACCCCCCATGGGAAGCAGACCGCCTTCTACCTGCCCCCGGTCGGGAATGCCTCGAAGGCGCCGCCGTTTGTGTGGTTCGTTTATGGGGGCAATGGCTCCCTGTCCCTCGACTACGCGAATGAGCCTTTCTCCTGGGACCCGAAGCTGGGCTACGTCTTTGTGGACTACCCTGGCTATGGGCTTTGCGAAGGGACACCCAACCCGAAGCGCATTGAGGAGAACACCCTGGCCGTGGCGGAAAAGGTGCGTGCTGAGCTTGGCTGGACCGTGGAGGAATTGCGCGCCCGCAGCGGTGTCTTTGGCCACTCCATCGGCTGCGCGGCAGCGCTCATCATGGCCGATGGAGTGCATCTGAAGAACGCCGTGCTCTGCGCCCCATTCACCTCACTCACCGACATGGGCCGGCTCATTTTTGGCTGGCCGCTCTGCTACATCAACCTGCACCGCTTTGACAATGGGGCGAGGCTGGCATCCATCACCTCGCGTGGCGCGGCGCGGGTGCGCATCTTCCATGGCACTCACGATGAGGTCATTCCCGTGCGCATGGCCCGGGACCTGCAGCAGCGCTTTCCTCACGCGGTGCGCTTCACTGAAATGAAGGAGAGCCATCACAACGATGTGATTTCCCATGCCCGGCCGGAGATTGGCCAGGCCCTCCGGGACCTGTCCACGCCGGACTAAGAACACCACTTGTCATTCGTATTGTCTCCTCTAGCTTCTGTGCCCCTGTCCCCTCCTATCATGACCGTGAAGAAATGCACCTCCGCCCTGTTCTGTGCCGTCGCCGCGATGGCCCTCACCTCGTGCGGCATGTCCGGCTTCAGCTTTGGTTCCAAATCTTCTTCCACGCCCAGCTACAGCGGCGGCGGGCAGGAGTTTGACCCCTATTCGAACACCTGGAAGCCGACGCAGCGGGTGGTGACCACCACCTCCGAGCCGAATGCTTACCTCGCCCAGAAGGCCGAGGAACAGAAGCGGGAGAACAGCCTCATGAAGAAGACCAGCCGCGCCATGAGCAACACGGCTACCGCGACCGCCGAGGCCGTGAAGAAGCCACTCAAGTGGGTGCCTTTCGTGGGAGGAAAAGAAAAGTCCCAGGACGAGATCGATCCGAACTACTATCCCGCGCCGGCGCCGGGGCAGTAATGTGAGAAGGTAGTCCGCGTTTGTGGAGCCCAATGAAGGAGGAATTCCTTCCCGGTGAGTTCAGTGACTTCAAGCTGGTGCCACGCTTCGGATGAATCTGCTGCGGGAGTTTGGTCGTGCGTTCACCCGCCTTCGGGCGAGGGTGCATGCTGACTTCTCCAGCGAGCCGGGGACACAGTTCGTGGTCGAAATTCGCACCTGGGGTCAAAAAGGCGGCCGGTGGCAATTCTTTATCTCCAAACACCATAACCGCTTCTGGGCCTTCAGAATGCCCATCTATGGTGAATGGCTGGTCGAAGAGAGCCGGTATCGCGACCTTCTGGAATGGGTTCATGACAGGAAGAAAAGCGGCTGGCTTCGTTCCGGTAACTGGTGCCAAAACTGGAATGACTTCGGGATCCGCATGCGCATCTCCTGCATCGACAGGGAATTGCCCGTGTACCTTTCCATTATGATCGCCAGGCCGATTCCGGAGGAGGTGCTCCGGGTACTGCACGAATTGCTGGATCGGTGCGGTGCCTTGATGGGCCAGGAACCGGGTGAGTTCGCGAAGGGGTATCTGCCTCAGACGTTCATCGAGTCCGAAGAGTTGGAGAAAAGAATTCCCTAGACACTTCCATTTCTTCGGCTATTTCTGTCTTAACCGAAAAGACAGACATGACGGACCTGCCGCCCATCACCCGCAAGTTCATCCTCCACTGGGGGGAGATGGGAGTGCGCTGGGGCATCAACCGCACCATGGCGCAGATCCATGCGCTGCTGTACCTCTCCGAGAGGCCCATGCAAGCGGAGGAAATATGCGAGACCCTGGAGCTGGCGCGGTCGAATGTGAGCGTGTCCCTGAGGGAGCTGCAGAGCTGGGGCATCGTGAAGATGGTGCATCTGGCGGGCGACCGCCGGGACCACTTCGAAAGCATGAAGGACGTCTTCGAGATGTTCCGCGTGATCGCCAACGAGCGCCGTCGTCGTGAGGTGGACCCCACGCTGAAGCTCATCGAGGACTGTTTGGAGGACACTGGCAAGGAGCAGAAGGGCGAGGAATATGTGCGCGCCCGGCTCACCGCGATGAAGGAGTTCTTTGAGCTGGCCACCACCTTTGCCCACCAGATGGAGCGCATGCC
>JAEYUU010000457.1 GCA_023429545.1 Verrucomicrobiota bacterium | reverse complement strand
TCACAAGACGGATCAATTCCACGGGCTCGTAGGGCTTGGGCAGCACGGCGGTGAAACCATAGGCGGCGGGCTGCGCCATCACGGGATCATCGGAATAGCCGCTGCTCACAATCGCGAGGACATTGGGATCCAGCGCGCGGAGTTTTTCCATGGTGCGCAGCCCGCCCATGCCATTCGGGATGCTGAGATCCAGCACCACCAGATCAAAGGGGCGGCCGTCCTGCATGGCCTGCTGGTAGAGGCGCACGGTGTCATTGCCATCCACGGTTTCCACGACCTCGTAGCTCTGCGTTTGCAGACCGCGCACGATGAGCGCGCGCACGAGGTGGTCGTCCTCCAGCACCAGGATGCGCGAGTTCATGGAAGCGGCGGTGAAGGTGGCGCCCAATGCCAGCGCGTCCGCCTCTTCTGCATCGCCATCCACCGGAATGAAGAAGCGCACCCGTGTGCCCTGGCCCTTGTGGGAATTCACTGAAATGGTGCCGCCGTGCGACTTCGCGATGGACTCACACACGGTAAGGCCCAGTCCGGTCGCGTTCTCCGCTTTGCGCGTGGAGAAGTAGGGCTCGAAGATTCGAGAGAGATGCTCCGGCGCAATGCCTTCGCCGCTGTCGCGCACTTCAAGTGTCACCCCGGCGAACTCACCGGGCGACTCCGCCAGGGTCTCATGGGGGAACATTTCCTCCTCCGTCGCGACCTCGCAACGCACGTGGATATCGCCGCCGCGCACCGTGGCCTGCTCCGCGTTCCGCACGAGATTGCCCAGCAGACGGCGGATCTGGTTGGGATCCACGCCCACCTCGGGCAGGTCCTCCTGCACCTCCACGTAGTAGTGCACGTGAGGCACGCGGGCATGATGCTCGAAGAAGGTCTTCACGAGCTCCGAGAGCGAAATCTGGCGTTTGATCGGCGCACCGCCGCGAGCAAAAGTCAAAAGCTGCTGCACCAGATTCTGCGCCTGCAGCGTAGCCTGTTTCGCCGTGGTGAGTTCCGGCGGCTTGTCCGCGGCGTTCGTGTAGCGCATCTCCGCGAGCGCGAGGTTACCCAGCAGCACGGTGAGCAGATTGTTGAAGTCATGCGCGAAGCCGCGCGCCAGCAGTCCAAGTGACTCCAGTCGATCAAGGCGGTTGTTCCGTTCCGCCTCCAGTTTCCGCGTCGTGATGTCCTTGATGAGAAGGAGCAGACCGTTGGCGAAGGGATACGTGCGCGCCTCATGCCACGCAGAGGACTCTTCCAGATAGATCTCGCGGGTCACCGGTTCACGATGCAGCAGCGCACGCGCCAGCGCCTCGTAGTGGCTCAGCCGCACGCTGGGCGGCAGCACGTCCCAGAGAGACTGGCCAAGCAGCGCCCGCTTGTCCCTGCGGAAGAGCTTCGTCGCGCTGGCATTCGCATAGGTGAAGCGCCACTGGCCGTCGAGCGCCACGAGCGGATCGGAAATGCTCTCCACGATGTCCACCAAGGGCGCGGTATTGGACCCGCTCGCATGCTGTGCGGGAGGCTGCTCTGCGGGGACCTGCTTCTCCACCGGCGCGATGGCGCGGAAAAGAATCACCAAGCCTACCACGCTGCCCTGCTCATCATGCACGGAGGTCACCCGGTCCTCGATCCGCACCCGCTCGCCAGCCTTCGTAGTCAGCAGGAGCTGGCGCGGGGTCGTATCCTCCTTGTCATCCGCCGGGAGTACCAGCATCATCTCACCCTCGGTATTGTGAATGGCATACACCTCGGCAAGCGTCCGCCCGGCGGCCTCCTCCGCGCGCCAGCCGAGCACACGCTCCCCGGCGGGATTCACGAAGAGGATTCTCCCCGCCACATCCGCGCCGATGACTCCATCGGCGAGACTTTGGAAGGCATGGAAAAAGCTTTCCTCATACCGCTTGCGGCGCTGCTCCTCGCGATTACGCGCGGCGGCCATCTCCAGGCAGGCGCTGAGTTCCGTCTCGTTATACGGCTTCAGCAGATAGCCGGAGGGATGCGTCTCCCTCGCCCGGGCCACGGTTTCCGCGTCGGCGCTGGCCGTGAGATAAATCACCGGTACGGGATGGCGCTTGTTCAGAATGCGGGCCGTTTCGATGCCATCCAGCTTCCCGGCGAGCTGAACATCCATCAAAATCACGTCGGGCCGGAGTTCCTCCACCGTGTCCAAGACTTCCTCTCCGGTGCGGCACAGGCCCGCCACCTTGTAGCCAAGCCCCTCCAGCGTTGTGGCGAGATCGCACCCAACGAGACCTTCATTCTCAACGATTAGTACTCGGATACGGTCGAGGTCAGCCATGAAATTCCAGTGGCTCTGACTATCGCTGAAAATTGAGCGGTTTGGCAAGTGGAAAGTAAATGCATAGCTAAACGGTAATAACCAGATTGCTGAAAGATTAAGGCACGCAAGTCACTGAGCAAAACCCGTGCCCCGCCACCCTCTTGCCGGGGAGGGCTGAGCAGCTAAAGAACGGGTTGCTGATCGCTGCCTGACGCTTCAGATCCTCCTCGCCTTCGACGAGAGACACAGTTCTCAGCCCAAACCTTCCACCTTCCAGCCGTCGCGATACTCCCGTTTCAGGAGTTTGTTCGCTTCAGGCAGGTTGGTGATGCTCATGGCATCGCGGTCCCATTCCAGCCATTGGTTGGGATAACTCTCCGCCAGCGTGCCCACGATGACAGTCTCGGTGAGCGGTCCACCATGGGAGAAGTCCGCGCAGCTCTTCTTGCCGGTGAAGATCGCATCCACCCAATCATGATAGTGATCCTGCTTCGCGTAGTCGCGAGGGTACTTCTCCGCAGGGAAAGAATCTTCCGGCAGCACCCAAGGACGCTGACCGTAGGGTTTGAAGATCTGGCCGCTTTCACCGATCCACAGGTGGCCGCTCTTGGGGAAATTCTTCAGCCCTGCAGGCATGGGGATGTCCCGGGCAGGCCGGGCGGAGTCGCCATCGCACCACGTGAGCTTGAAGGTGTCTCCCGCGATGAGTTCATTGCCGGGGAATTCAAATTCCACCGTGCGGCTCTTCGCCCACAGTCCGGTTCCGACAGGTCCCGTCTCCGTCTGGCGCACGCGTTTCGGTGCGCGCAGCTTCAGCGCATCAAAGACGCCGTCAAAGAAATGCACGCCCATGTCACCGAGTTCGCCCACGCCGAAGTCACGCCACGCGCGCCACGTTTGGGGATGGTAGGTGTCCAGCAGGTAGGGCCGCGGCTCCCGCACGCCGATCCATGAATCCCAGTCGAGCCCGGCGGGCACGGTGTCTCCCTTGGCGCGCAGTTCTTCATTTTTGGGCCACCAGCTCAGCGGCTTGCCTTCCCAGAAGTAAGCCTCCTTGATCTTGCCAATGGCGCCGTTGCGCAGCAGATCCACGGTCATGCGCGCCTCGATACCACTGCGTCCCTGATTGCCGAGCTGCGTGACCACGCCCGCCTTCACCGCCTCCTGCGCAATGACACGGCACTCATGGATGGTCGGCGCCATGGGCTTCTGCAGGTACACATGCTTCTTCAGACGCATGGCCTGCACCGCCATGGGCGCGTGCATGTGGTCCGGAGTGCCCACGGTCACCGCATCAAACTTGTCGCTGTGGTCACGCAGCATCTGCCGCCAGTCCGTATGCTGGGAGGCATCCGGGAAGCCCACACCACCGGCGCGCGCCGAGCCCTTGCCCGTCGCGGCTTCCTTGAGGTGATTCGCATCCACGTCGCAGATGGAGACAATCTTCACCTTCGGGTGCGAGGCCACGCTGCGCATGGTGTTGCCTCCCATGCGGGCGACCCCAATGCAGGCCACCTGCAGCATGGAATTTGGCGAAGCGCTGCGCAGAATGGCGGGGAATCCCAGGACAGAGGCGGAAGCAGTGGCAGCGGACTGCTGAAGAAAACGGCGGCGATTCATGGATTGCTTGAACGCCGGAGCCGCGGGTGGGCTTTCTGGAAAGTGGCGGTGCTAGATTGGAAGGCTTCGGAATGGCCGCGAAAAAACGATGGCACGCCCTTGGGCCAGGAGATCCGACATTCCAAGATCCTTTTTGTGTTCTTTGGCGGCCAATCAACAGGCCACCAACCTCACGGGATGAATACGAGCCCCTGAGCCTGCCTGCCAACAAGCAGCTCAGTACCCACCTCTTGCACCACCACGACGCGAGGATTTGCGAGCAGGACGCTTGCGCTGGCCATCGCCGCCACGAGGGCTGGCACTACCACGAGGTCCAGTCGGAGTCCGAGAAGATGCGCCTGCACCTCCCTTTCCTCCGCGAGGCTTGTCTTTGTCCTTTTCCTTCTCGCCTTCTTTGGCCAGTGCCTTGCGCGCGGAAGCGGTGCGGGACTTGCTCAGCGTGGGACGCTCTTTTGGCTTTGGGTGAACCAGCAGACGGTCCACCTCTGCCTCCTTGAGTTCGCGCCAGGATCCTTCAGGCATGCCGGTGATGGCGAGATTCCCGATGCGCACACGGACAAGGCGCTTCACCTCATGCCCCACGCGGAAAAGCATTTCACGGATCTGCCGCTTCAAGCCCTGCTTCAGCACGAGGCCCAGCTTGTAGTGGCCGATGAGCCAGGCACGTTCCGCCCTGGCAAAGCCCTCCTCAATGTGCAGGCCGTGGGTGAGCTTCTCCAGCAGGTTTGGGTCGAAGGGTTTCTCCAGAGTCACCTCGTACTCCTTCTCCAGTCCGTGAGTGGGATGCAGGAGCTGGTGCGCCAGATCACCCTGGTTGGTCAGGAGCATGAGTCCCTGGCTGTCCATGTCCAGGCGGCCCACGTGCGCCAGGGAGCGCAACTTCGCGGGCACGAGTTCGTAAATGGTACGGCGGTCACGCTCGTCATCCCGCGTGCAGACATAGCCCTTGGGCTTGTGCAGGGCCACGACGACCGGCTTGTTGGGCCGCATT
>JAEYUU010000417.1 GCA_023429545.1 Verrucomicrobiota bacterium | reverse complement strand
GTACATGAGCAGCGCCAGGGTCCGATTGCCCGGTGGCTTGTCCATTCCGGGCATAAGCTCGAAATTCTCCAGATCCAATGCCTTGGCTGCTTCCGCACCCTTCGCGGGATGGTCCAGCGGTGGCAGGTCAGGAACAGACGGAGCGGTGCTCGCAGCAACCTTGCCGCCGGATGATTCACCGCCACCGCCAGATGCCCTTGCTTCGGCTGAGGATCCAGAGGAAGCTTCCCCAGAGGCTGGCTTGTCATCCGGTTTGCAGGAAGGAAGGCAAAGGAGCGTGCCGCAAAGAAGTCCCGGGAGAATCAGGGAGTGGATCCGGCCTGCAACAGCAGCGGTGTGATGAGGTGAACTTTTCTTTTTCATGATGACTTGGTGGCTGCAATGCATGTGCGGCAGTTTCTCCGTGTGACATTGGCACCGTGTCGATCTCGCGCAAGCGGCGAAAGCTTGCCGCGCGACCCACGTTTAGCCTTCCTCTCCGAACTCCGCATGAAACTCAACCTCTCTCTCCGCGCCTCGCTTCTGCTCAGCGTCATCAGTCTGCCACTCACTGCGGCCGAGGTGGCGCCCAAGCCAGTCGGGCAGACCGCTCCGAAAAAGCCCGCAACACCTGCGACGGCTCCCGCCAGACCGGCGACTCCCGCCAAAAAAACCGCCGCGCCACTGCCTCCCCTGCCTGCTCCCACGCAGGCGAACGTGCCCTACGGCGAACACGAACGGCAGGTGCTGGACTTTTACCGGGCGAAATCGGACAAGCCCACCCCGCTCCTGTTTTTCATCCACGGCGGCGGCTGGGTGAACGGTGACAAAGCACGCCCCGGAAGCCTCGTGCAGTGCCTCAATGCGGGCATCTCCGTCGTCTCTATCAACTACCGCCTCAACACCCAGGCCCAGCAGGCCGGCATCAAGCCTCCCGTGCAGTGGCCGCTCAAGGATGCCGCGCGGGCACTGCAGTTTGTACGCAGCAAGGCAAAGGAGTGGAACATCGACAAGGAGCGCATTGCCGCCTCCGGAGGCTCCGCTGGCGCATGCTCCAGCCTGTGGCTTGCCTTTCATCCGGACATGGCGGATCCGCAGAGCAGCGATCCCATTGCGCGTGAATCCACCCGCCTCTGGTGCGCCGCCGTGAATGGAGCACAAACCACACTGGACCCGCGGCAGATGAAGGAATGGACGCCCAATAGCCGCTACGGTGGCCATGCTTTCGGCTTCATGCCGGACCCCAAGGACCCAAAAACACGCGACACGCAGTTCGCCGCCTTCCTCGCCGCGCGCGATGAACTGCTGCCCGAGATCAACAAGTACTCTCCCTATGCGCACGTCTCAGCGGATGACCCACCCATCTATCTCTTCTACTCAGCGCCGCCGGCACTCGGCCAGGATCAGAAGGATCCCACGCACACCTCCAACTTCGGCGTGAAGCTGCAGGAAAGATTGCGCGAGGTGGGCGTGCCTTGTGAGCTGGTGTATCCCGGCGCGCCGGATGTGAAGCACGCACAGACTCATGAGTACCTCGTGGACAAGCTCAAGGCCCCCTCCGCAAAATGAAGCGTCGTATCCTCACACTCACCCTGCTTCTTGCAGCCACCTGCGTGCATGCCGCACCAGGGCCCATCACGCTGAAGCTCTGGCCTGATGGCCCGCCGACGCCTCTGCCCGTGAAATCAGAGGCAACGAAGAAACTCATCCAATCCTACGGTGGCGCCACATCCACGCGGCTCACGGACATCAGTGATTCCACCATCACCGTATATCGCCCGGAGAAACCCAACGGCGCCTCGGTGGTGGTAGCGCCGGGAGGTGGCTTCATGTTTCTTTCGTACTCGTTCGAGGGCACCCAGGTATGTGAGTGGCTCAACAGCATCGGCGTCACCGCCGTGCTGCTGAAGTACCGCACCCCCACCCGCGACGATACTGAAGCCTTCACCCTCCCGGTGCAGGATGCGCAGCGCGCCATGGGCCTCGTGCGAAAACACGCAGGTACATGGGGGGTCGATCCGCAGCGTGTGGGATTGCTCGGCTTCTCGGCCGGCGCGAATCTCGCCGGTCATGCCGCATGGGATCGCGGTGCACGCACCTATCCGCAGAAGCCAGACCTGGATGATGCCCGTGGCCCAGACTTCCTGGTCTTCATCTACGGAGGAGGATTCCTGGACAAGCAGGACAAGACCAGGTTCCGCACCGGATTCTCTGTGCCCGCGGATGCGCCGCCCGCGTTCTTTCTCGTCGCGCATGACGACAAGACGAATCCCATCGAGGCGACGATGCTCTACCTTGAGTACAAGAAGCAGAACCTTCCCGCCGAGATCCACATCTGCACCAAGGGCGGTCACGGCTTCGGCATGCGCCCCGCAGGCAATCCCATCAATAACTGGCCGCAACGCTGCGCCGACTGGATGAGCAGCATGGGCTGGCTCAGCGCCCGATGATTTCACGTGGAAAATACGTGCGCGAGACCTCCTTTCCGCATTATACCATCAGCACCTCATCCTTCCGATATCACGTTATGAAGTTCCCAGCACTCCTTCTCTCTCTCGTACTCGCGACCACCGCATCCGCGGCAGAGCCCGTCACCGTGAAGCTCTGGCCCAAGGGCGCGCCAGATCCCGCGGGATTCAAAATCGAGGCGGAATCATCCGTGGACAAAGGAGACGGCATCAAGCGCACCAGCAATGTGTCTGATCCGACCATCACCGTGTACCGTCCCGAGAAGCCCAATGGCACCGCCGTGCTGGTATGCCCCGGAGGTGGCTACGGAATTCTCGCCATCGAGCACGAAGGCACCATGGTGTGCGACTGGCTCCTGAAGAAAGGCGTCACCCCCATCCTGTTGAAGTACCGCGTACCCCGCCGTGATCCAGCAAACCCCAGCAAGGAACCCCTGCAAGACGCGCAACGCGCCATGGGTATCATCCGCCATCGCGCCGCCGAGTGGGGCATCAATCCCGAGCGCATCGGCATTCTTGGTTTCTCCGCCGGCGGTCACCTTACTGTGATGGCCACGCTGCATGCCAACGAGCGCACCTACCCACAGGACCCCGCGCTGGACAAGGATGATGTGACCCCGAACTTCTCCATCCCTGTGTACCCAGCCTACCTGGTATCGAAGGAGGAAACCTTCAAGCTGCTGCCCGAGATCGCTGTCACCAAGAAGTCACCCCCCATGTGCCTCATTCACGCACATGACGACAAGGGTGTCACCAGCGCCAGCGCCAGCGCCCTGCTCTACTTGGAGTACAAGAAGCTCGACCTCCCCGCCGAGTTGCACATCTACACCAAAGGCGGTCACGGCTTCGGCATGAAGACGAAGAACCTGCCCGTCGATCAATGGCTCGAGCGCGTGGGCGAATGGATGGGCAGCATGGGGTGGATGACTAAGCCCTGACAACATGGATAACCCTCGGAGTAGCGCCGCCCTCAACACGGAGGGACAGGGTGCACGGCGCACGAGGCATTCGCTCGCGCACAAAAAAACATCAGACGCAACCCACCCTAATTTTATCTAAAGAACAACCCGATTCACCACTCAAGCATTACAGCGAAAACAACCCCGAATCCCCTTCATTTAGCGAACCGCTGGGCAAAACAGCGTGTCAATCTGCGCTGTCCTTTTATGTTCCAAGTCCACAATGGACTGCAAAGGACTTGCCTGCTTCAAATCCGCTCCATTCTATTTTGTCGTTCTTGGTTTTGGCTATTGCGGAATCCTGGGAGCCGATGCTCCATCCTCTCCTGCACCAATTCTGAAGCGTGACGAGAGCCCTCTTGCCGGCGCCAATCCCGATATCCGCACCTACGCCCAAGTCGTCGAGCAGTGTCTGCCGAGCGTGGTGACTATATTAACGGCTGCCTATCCGGAGACAGAGATAGCGCGGGAGGATGAGTCCAGTCTGGACTTTGACACTCGAGTGCAGGCCCCAGATGAACCCCGCCGGGGAGGCGGTTCGGGTGTAGTAGTATCGCAGGACGGATACGTGATCACCAACTTTCACGTCATCGACAATGCGGATGAAGTACAGGTGCGCATTCCCGGAGCGTCCTCGGATTTAGAAGCAAAAGTCGTGGGCGTTGATATCGCCACCGATCTCGCCGTGCTCAAAGTGGAGGCAAAAGCTCTCATCCCAATCACCATTGCCGACAGCAGCAAGCTCCGCGCTGGCGATGCCGTGCTGGCCTTGGGCAGTCCGTACGGGCTCGAACAGACGGTCTCGCTCGGCATCGTCAGCGCCACGGGCCGATCACTGAGTTTGGGCAACCATGGATTCGAGGACATCGTCCAGACCGATGCTCCCATCCATCCGGGAAACAGCGGAGGCGCTCTGGTTGATGCGGCGGGCCGGTTGGTCGGAATCAACACCGCCGCGTATTTGGGCTGGGGCGCTCCCAGTGGCATTGGCTTTGCTGTTCCCTCCAATCTCGCCATTCGTGTGACAGAAGATCTGGTGAAGCACGGCCACGTGATCCGAGGGTTCCTGGGTGTGCATCTGGAAGACGTGAGTGAGAAGGACGCACTGCCGTATACGGGGCGTCGAGACTGGCGCCCCGCACGGGTCAGTGCCATCGAGGAAGGTTGACCAGCGATGGTCGCGGGCTTTGCCGCCGGGGATGTGATCCTGGAACTCAACGGAAAGCCCATGCCCACCCGGAACAAACTGACCTTCAATATTGCGACGATGCTGCCCGGGAGCCAGGCCATGTTTACTGTCGCCAGAGGGAACACCAAAGAGA
>JAEYUU010000415.1 GCA_023429545.1 Verrucomicrobiota bacterium | reverse complement strand
GCTCAAGCCAGATGGCATCCTAGACTTCACGCCTGCTGAAAATGGAACATTCACCCTGAAGGTTCATGACCTCATGTACCGCGGGGGCGACGACTATCCCTTCTGCGCGGTCATCACGGCCACGCCTCTGGTGGATGCGGTATTCACCGATGGCAATACAGCCACGCTCTATGGTCGCAACCTTCCCTCCGGCAGTCATGTGGATGCCCTCAACCGATACGGCAAGCCCTTGGAGCGGCTGCAACTCCCGGACGACCATGCTCAGGCGCTGATTTCCTCCAGTATGGTGCAGCCTGCGCGATTTGGCGCGGAAACAAAAACGGCCCAGACGGATGCATCCCAACCGGAGGCTGTCAGTCTGCCGCTGCGTTACGCGGGATGGTTTCCTCCACGAGGAAAGGCACGTGCCTTCACCTTCGAGGCGAAGAAGGGCGACGCCTATGCCATCGAGGTCAACTGCGCCCGCCAGGGGCTTGCAGCGGATCCGTTCCTTGTTGTTGAAAAGATCAGCAAGGGGACGGAAGGCAAGGAGACGTACGCCACCGTGGCTGAGGTCTATGATGCAGAAAGCATCACCACGGTGGATGAACTTGGCGGCGTGTTTCGTGACCCTGCCTATCGGTTCGAGGCGAAGGAGGATGGCCAGTATCGCGTACAGGTGCGCGATCTCTTCTCCAGTTCGCCCAGCGCACCGCGCCATCCGTTTGAGCTCAGCATTCAGAAAGCGGGCGCGGCATTCGAACTGGTGACGTTCCCGGTGGTTCTCCCCAAGGCAAAAGCCGCGCGCACGGTGGACTTTGGTTTCAGTTCCCTGTGGAGAGGCGGAGTGCTGGCCATGAAGGTGGTGGCGTTTCGCAAGCCGGGATTCACGGGTCCCATCGCGTTGAATGTGGAAAACGTGCCCGCGGGAGTGACGGCCGTGTGCGGCAACATTCCCCAGGGCGGGACGAGTGGTTACATCACCCTCAAAGCCGATGAGAAAGCGGCCTCCTGGTCCGGTGCGGTTCGCGTGCGAGGAACCGCTCAGATGGATGGGCAACAAGTGACAGAACTGGCCTCGCGAGGCGCGTCACTTGTCTGGAAGGTGGCGGATTCGCAAAAGGAACCGGTGCTGACACGCCTTACCAGCGAGGTGAATCTCGCGGTGAATGGCAGTGATGTCGCTCCCGTGACCATCGAACCCTCCGCGACGGACAAGCTGGAGGTGGTGGCCGGAGCCAAGTACACCATGCCGATTCGCGTGACACGCCGGGGCGATGCGGCGGACGCTGTGAAGATCCGGCTGTTGGGTGTCGGCGCCCCCGCCACGGCCCCAGAGATCGATGTGGCGGCGAAGGCCACGGAAGGAAAACTGGTGCTGGATACGGCTGCGCTGAAACTGCCGGCGGGTGAACATCACCTGCTGTTGCAAGGAACGCTCAAATTCAAACATCAACGCAACGCGGATGAGGTCCGGGCTGCGGATGAGGAATTGAAAAAGCTCACGGCTGAGGTCGCGTCCATGGCGGCTGCCGCGAAGGCAGCGGCGGAGGCAGTGGCCAAGGCGCCCAAGGAGCAACTCGCCACCGCGGAGGCTGCTTCCAAGCAAGCCTCGGAGAAACAGAAGGAGATGGAGAAGCGCAAGTCCGAAGCAGACAAACGGACCAAAGCTCTGAAGGCAAAGTCCGCTCCGAAGGATGCGACCTTCGTCCAGTATTCCCAACCCATGACTCTGCTCGTCAAGGAGGCGCCCAAGAAATGAAGACCTCCCCTGCCCGCTCATCCCACTCCATGTCCCTGCTCAAGCTCGCAGCTTGCGTGGTGTCAGGCTGGTGCGCCTTGCATTCACCGGGCGCTGCGGCGCCACTGCAAATCAACACGGTCACGCGCAATTCCCCCGTGGGATTCTATCGTGACATCCATCCCATCCTGAAGGCCAACTGCATCGCGTGCCACAACAAGACCACGACGAAGGCGGACCTGAACATGGAGACACCGGAGCTCATGATCAAAGGCGGTGAATCCGGACCGGCGCTGATCCCCGGCAAAGGCATGGACAGCCTCATCCTCCAGGCTTCGGCCCATCTCAACGATGGTGCGATGCCGCCCAAGAGCAACAAGGTGGGGGCCGTAAACCTCACTCCGCAGGAGCTTGGTCTGCTGAAGCTGTGGATCGATGAAGGCGCCCAGGCCGGGGAGCACCACTCCACTGAGATCGCATGGCAGGCGCTGCCGGAGGGATTGAATCCCATCTTCTGCGTTGCCATCGATCAAGATGGCGAGTATGCCGCGTGCAGCCGGGCCAACCAGGTGTTCGTCTATCATGTACCCTCGAAGCAACTGGTGACGAGGCTCACGGATGAGAGCATCCTGAAGTCGGGGCTCTACAAGCAGCCTGGTGTAGCACACCGTGATGTGGTGACATCGCTCGCCTTCAGCCCGGACGGGCGGCACCTCGCCACCGGAAGCTATCGCGAGGTGAAACTGTGGAAGCTGGTGCGCCCCTCGCCGGTGTTGGGAAAAGCGCCCGCACCTGCGACCGTGACCACGCCTGTGCCTGCGCCAGCGGATGCCGGACTGACTGCGGTATTGAAGCTCATCGAGAACAAGCCCGATCGTCCATCGACAGCGCGCATGGCCGCTGCACAGAGTTCCATCACCGCCGCGAACTTCGAAACCACCTACCAGAATGGTGTGATTCAGAAAAATGAAGCAGACCTCAAGGCGCTGGACGAGCGCATCAAGAAGGCACAGGATGCGAAGGCTTCCGCGGAAAAGATACTGCCCGAAAAGCGCAAGGAGGCGGAGACCGCGGCTGCCGCTCGCGCCGAAGCGGAAAAGGTGGCCAAGGCGTCAGCAGATGCCCTGGCAGCGGCACCCAAGGACAAACCCGACAAAGCACTCGAGCAAAAGGACAAGGACGCCCAGGAGAAACTGAAGGTGGCCGTGAAAGCCGCCATGGAGGCGGAGGTAGCCTTGAACCGGGCGGAGCGGGCCATCACGGATGCTGACGCAGAGACCAGGATCGTGAATGAGAACAAGGTGCAGATCCAGGCTGGCATTGCGGAGGCAAGGAACGTCGTGGCCGCGACGAAGATCCGCCTGGAGACGGCCAGCAAGGAGCTTGAAGTGGCACGCAAGCATTCCGTAGACACGCTCAAGCCGGTGAAGCTTTCCGCACTCTCGCCGGACAGGAAGCTGCTGGCGACGGCCCATGAGGATGGCGTGGTGCGGCTCTGGGCTGCGGATACAGGTGCGCCCGTGGCAACCCACCAAGCCCATGCCGCGGCGCCTGCGCGGTTGAACTGGGAAGCGGACGGAACCGTGACGGCCACTGCGGCTGATGGCTCCCACTGGTCGCTCAATCTGAAATCACAGTGGGTGCTGGATCGTGTCCTGGGCACGGGTGACGACAGATCTCCCATCACGGACCGCGCCAACGCCGTGCGCTTTAGCGCGGATGGAAAAACCCTCGCGGCTGGCAGTGGCGAGCCCTCCCGCAGCGGCGACATCACCCTGTGGGACGTGGCTGGTGGCAAGTTGCTGCAGAACTGGCCGGACCGGCATCGCGACAGCGTGCTGAGTCTGGAATTTTCTCCCGATGGGAAGCTGCTGGCCTCTGGCGGCGCGGACAAGGCCGTGCGGGTCTTCAGCGTGACCGACGGCAAGCAGGTGAAAGTATTCGAGGGACATACACATCACGTCCTGGGCGTGTCATGGCGCAGCGACGGGCGTATTCTTGCCAGCGCCGGAGCGGACAACGTGGTCAAGGTTTGGGACATGATCTCGGGTGACCGCAAAAAGAACATCGAAGGGTGGGACAAGGAGGTGACGTCCGTTCAGTTCGCCGGGCCAGCCGATCAGATGATCACCACGTCTGGAGAC
>JAEYUU010000291.1 GCA_023429545.1 Verrucomicrobiota bacterium | reverse complement strand
GCAATGCCCGCCCTCCCGTGACTACGACGATGCATTTTCATGCACTTGGGCGGTCTTCCATGGCGAGATCTTTTCTGGGCTCGGTTCCCAGCCAGAGGACGTTTCCATCGATGTCTTCAAACTTCATCTCGTAAGCCCAGGAGAAGTTCTTTGGTTGCTGCCTCACCCTGACCCCTTTGCTTGCATAGAGGTCGAACAGGGAATCATCTTCCAGCCCGATCCACACCCATGCTGGTGTGGCCGCTGCCTCTCGCTGATCCAGCATGATGGCGCATCCATCACGCGAGATGGAGCAAATGGTATCGTCGCTGCCGCCACCCCAGTCCAGCTTGAATCCGAGAACGGCAGTGTAGAAGGCGATGCTACTTGCCAGGTCGCGCACCGGAAGTACGGGGATGGTGCATTCGATGGTGCGTCCTGGCGTGCTCATGGAGGCGTCTCGAATCGAGAAAAGCTGCTTTCAGACAACCTTACAACACCAAACAAAAAACCCTTCCGCACAGCATGCGAAAGGGCTTTCTGAAAACAGAACTGTCGGAGACAGCTAGGCTTGTGCGGCAGGAGCCTGGCCTTCAGCGGCCTGGGCCTTATCACCTGCATTGGGGCGACCCATGGTAAAGCGGAAGCGAATCTTGCCACGCTTTGCGGCGGCACGTGCCTTGCGCTTGAGCTTTTCCTTGTTGGTCTCAAATGCACGCAGGCGGCGCACTTCGTCCAGAATGCCTTCGGATTCGAGCTTGGTCTTGAGACGCTTGAGGGCGCGGTCTACAGGCTCACCTTTTTTTACCTGAACTTCGGGCATGAGAAACGGGGACGGGTTGGGAATTAAGATTTCTGAAAAGCGGGATTGGTATCCTAGTCCGACCCGGACTCCCGTCAAATGGAAACATTTTCTGTCTTAAAGCTAGTTTTTGGGGCATGGATTGCCGGATCCCACTGCCTGCCGCCATGAAAACACGATTCCTTGCCGCCCTCCTCACCCTGTGCGCCTCCTTCTGCCTCAGCCATGCCGCGGACCGGGACAAGCTCACGGACATCAACGCCGGCATCAAGCAGGCCAAAGCGGAGAACAAGCTTGTGTTCATCCAGTACGGTCGGGAGAATTGCGGCAACTGCCAGGCGCTGAAGGGATACATCAAGAACCGTTCCGTGCGCCTTTCAGAGTCGAAATACGTCTATGTGGACGCCAATTGCGATGACTCCGCCACCTCCGGGGTCTTCCGCAGCAAGTTCAAGGTGGAGGGCAGCACCCTGCCCTTCGTGGTCGTCGCTGCCTCGGATGGCACCCAGCTCGCCGCCCGGACCGGCTATGGCACTCCCGATGAGTACGAAGACCTCCTTAAGGAAGCGCAGAAAGCCGTCAAAAAGAGCACCTCGAAGCCCTGACGAGGTCGTTGGTCAGCGCCCTCAACTACTGGGGGGCGAAAAAATACTCCAAAGACTCCATCATGCCCTCGCTGGCCACCCGGCTGGCGAGGTAGCCTCCTTGGGTCTCCACGTGGGTCTTCACCGCTTCCAGGGCATTCAGCGGGCACGCGATGTTACCCGCTACGGTCTGATCGAGCATGGAAAGGTCATTGTGGTTGTCCCCAGCGGCGAAAATCCGGTCCTTGGGCACCTTCAGCAGCCGTGCGAGCTCCCGGAGGGCCGTGCCCTTGCTGAAGTCCGCATGAGAGAAGCGTAGGTACCGGCCGTTCCTGTGGTAGCCAATGTCCGCCTGCTCCGCGCGCCAGGCCTCGATGACCAGGCAGATCTCATCCAGTTCCGGTTCATCCCGGGCGACGATGCCCACCTGGCCGAAGTCTCCCATGAGGAACTCCGCCTGTGTCTGGGTCCGCACGTGCTCCTGAATGCCGGAGAGGAAGCGCGCATGCTTTTCCATGAAATGATCATGCGCCCTGCGGGCTCGTGCATTCCAGCTTCCAAAGTCCGTCCACGGCTTGAAGAATCCCGGCCGGTAGATCTCGCACTCCTGGGCGATGATGTAGTCCGGCAGCATGAAGATATTATGCTGGGCCAGGCCTTCCAGTGTCTGGCTCAGGCTGCGGCCGGTATTCACCACCCAGGCTGCTCCGCGCCGGCGGTAGTCCCGCAGCATGTCGCCCATCGCCGGATGAAACGCCGGTTCGCTATCGTGGTGCACGAGCGTGCCGTCGAAATCAAAACAGAGCAGGAGACTGGGAGTGGGTGCCGCCATGCGGAAATGGAATCAATCAATCGTAGAACTGCGGTGCCCTGAGGATCTCCACGAAACGCCAGGCGAGGGCCGCAAAAAGCATCCATTGCGCACCCAGATACACGTGGGTGATCCACGGGCTTCCCTGCCGGCGCCGGATGCGCTTCACGATGGACTCGGCGCCCCAGATGAGGCTGAAGGCCAGTGGCAGGTACAGGGAGAGCATGAAGCGGTCACCGCTCCCGCGCGCGATGGGCGCATACCACCCATAGGCGAAGGTGTATATCAGGACACATCCCACCACGAAGAGGAGGGTGGTCACGGTGCCGTGGCGGAAGACCACGTGCCCCGGATGCTCCGGTCGCGGCGTCGCCCGCCGCAGCGCGATCAGCAGCCCGCCCAGAGTCAGCACGAGCCAGCCGAGATAGATGCCACGCCACTCCAGCACACCTTTCCAAGGCTTCTGATTCTCGATTTTTTTGCTCCGTGTCGTCTGTTTCGGCCAGAGGAATTCCGTGGCCCGATTCCAGGTGCCGTCCTTCAGACGGGTGATGAACTCCTCCCGGGTGTGCGTTTTGAGGTATTTGCCCAGGGAGGGCTTGTCCTCTGGAAGCATGGCCTCCAGTTCATCCCGGGTGTTGTGCTGATCCATCCACCGGATGCAGTCCGGGTCAAAGCGGTCCATCCACATCCAGTAGGCCGGGTAGGAGTGTGTCATGC
>JAEYUU010000287.1 GCA_023429545.1 Verrucomicrobiota bacterium | reverse complement strand
AGACTATTGAGCGGTTCAAGTCGCGCTTCTCCGAGCGCAAGCAACGCATCGCCGTGCTGCACAGCCACCTCTCCGAAGGGGAGCGGCACGACGAGTGGTTCAAGATTCACGAGGAGCGTGCGGACATCGTCATCGGCGCGCGCAGTGCCATCTTTGCGCCTTTGGAGAATGTGGGCATCATCATCGTGGATGAGGAGCACGAGCCCAGCTACAAGCAGGATGAGAATCCCCGTTACCACGCACGCGATCTTGCCGTGGTGCGCTCCAAACTCGAGGGGTGTCCCATCATCCTGGGCAGCGCCACGCCGAGTCTGGAGTCCTTTGAGAATGCGAAGACCGGGAAGTACGAGCTGTTGCGCATGGCAAAGCGCACCGATGGTAAATCGTTGCCGCTCATCCGCATCGTGGACATGCGCCTGGAGAAGCGCCGCACGAAGGATGGCTTCAGCATTCTCAGCGAGAAACTGCGCATCGCCGTGCAATCGCGGCTCGACCGGCAGGAGCAGACCATCCTGTTTCTGAACCGTCGTGGATTCAACACCGCGCTCTCCTGCATGAAGTGTGGCGTGGTCTGCACCTGTCCTGACTGCTCGGTAGCCATGACGTTTCACAAGAGCGACACCAAACTGATCTGCCACGTGTGCGGCATGCGGAAGCTGCCTCCGCGCAAGTGTGAGTCGTGCGGTGATCCGTCGCTGAGTTTCGCCGGCTTCGGCACCGAACGCGCCGAGGAAACCATCAGAAAAGTGTTCCCGCAGGCGCGCATCGCCCGCGTGGATACGGATACCATGCAGCGCAAAAACCAGCTTCGCGACACGCTGCGTCTTTTCCGCAGCCAGAAGCTCGACATTCTGATCGGCACGCAAATGATCGCCAAGGGGCTCGACTTTCCCAATGTGACCCTGGTGGGCGTGCTCAATGCGGATCTGGCGCTGAACCTGCCGGACTTCCGTGCTGCCGAGCGCACGTTCCAGCTTCTCACGCAGGTGGCGGGGCGTGCCGGGCGAGGGGAGAGGCAGGGCGAGGTCTTCATCCAGACCTACACGCCACACAGTCCTGCGGTCCAGTTCTCACGGCACACGGACTTCGATGGTTTCGCGGACCAGGAACTGGAGCAGCGCAAGCAGTGGCACTATCCGCCCTATCTCCACACGGTGCTGCTTGGAGCACGCAGCAAGGAGGCGGCACACGCGGAGTTCAGTTTGCAGACACTGGCTTCACGCCTGCAGAAGGGAGCGCCGGAGGATCTCATCATGGGTGAGCCGTGTCCCTCGCCCTTGGCGAAGGCTCATGGGCAGTATCGCTTTCAACTGCTTCTGCGTGCGGAGAAGATCCGTCCGCTGGTCACGCATCTGCAGAAGGTGCTCGCAGGCATGACCTTCCCTGAAGGGGTTATTATCACCTGGGACGTGGATGCGATGTCGCTGATGTAGCAGAGGCCAAAAATGAATAAAATCCGGTGGGAAGGAACGTCTGCGCGCTGATTCTGGCGTTGCGCTGACGGCTTCGCAGATCTCAGCAGCCCCCAAGCTCCTCCGTGGTGAGTCCCGAACTTTCGTGCTCTTTGTGTTTTTTTGCGACCATACCCAACCGCTTGCTATCCCCGCTACGAGGCCTTCCGCGCCGCTTTCGCCGTCTTGGCATCCACGGGTTTGCCGTTGGACGAAGTGGGTGGTGCTGCTGTTGCCGGGGCTGGCTTGGCGTCGGTCTTGGCGTGGGGCAGATCTTCTTCCGCCACACCGAGGAAACGCGCGGCATCTTCGGTGTTCTGCCCGCTCGCGCGCATGGCTGCCTTCTTGAGCTCGCGTTCCACCCAGGGCATCAGCTCGAAGCCGGGCAGTGCTTGCGCGCCGTGGATCAACGTCTGCAGCGCATCCTGCATTCGGGTCAGCGTGTGGATGGGCGTGATCAGCCGCTGGGTATTGCTGCCGAGCGGAATGTCAGCGGGCAGCAGCACGTCGGAATTGCACAGGGCGCTAGCGCGCTGGAGCGTGTTTTCCAGTTCACGCACGTTTCCGGGCCAGTCGTAGGCTTCCAGAAGGCCAAGTGCGTCTTCGCTGAATCGCATCTGCGGCGTGCGTTTGCGCGCCGCCATGCGCTGCAGGAAGAACTCGGCCAGGATGCGCACATCCTCACGACGCTCACGGAGCGGCGGGATGTGGATGCGGACCACGTTGAGCCGGTAGAAAAGGTCCTCGCGGAATTTGCCGTCGGTGACTTCCCGCTCAAGATCCTTGTTTGTCGCGGCGAGCACGCGGACGTCTGTCTTGAGTGTGCTGTTTCCGCCCACGCGACTGAATTCACCCTCCTGGAGCACGCGCAGCAGCTTGCTTTGCACGGTCAGGGGCATGTCGCCGATTTCATCCAGGAAGAGCGTGCCACCGTCGCATTGCTCAAAGCGGCCCATGCGCTGGGCCACCGCGCCGGTGAAGGCGCCTTTCTCATGCCCAAAGAGTTCGCTTTCCAGCAGGCTGTCCGGGATGGCCGTCACGTTGATGGCCACGAAATCCTTCTGGGCACGAGGGCTGAACTTGTGAATGGCGCGCGCCACGAGTTCCTTGCCGCATCCGCTCTCGCCGGTGATCATCACTGCGGCATCGCTGCGGGACACGCGACCGATGAGCTTGAAGACCTCCTGCATGGCGCCGCTGCGGCCAATGATGGTCTCCTGGATGCTCTCGGCAGATACAGGGGAAGCACTGGCCAGCGTGGTGCGGCGGGCCTCCACCGTACGGAGCGCGCTCTCCACGATCGAGCGGAGGTCGTAAGGCATCTGCTCCTTCCGCAGGAAATCATAGGCGCCCAAGCGCATGGACTCGATCACGGCGCTGGTGCCGGCGAGACCGCTGAAGAGCAGCACCATGGCATTGGGATCCTGCTGGCGGAGGCGCTTGAGCAGTTCGATGCCGCTCATCTGGGGCAGGCGGGCCTCGGTCAGGACGAGGTCGGCGCGTTGCTTCATGTAGGCCGCCAATGCGTCTTCGCCACGTTCGAAAGTCTCAATAGTCACATCCGGAGCCTTCAGGTGGGTGGCAGCCCAACCTGAAAAATCCGTCTCCGAATCCACGATGATAATTCGCGTGGATGCGGCGCTGGGGTCTTTTTGCTGCATGGGACGGGAACTGTTTCACATATTCCCCCCCGATGCAAAGGGCAAGCGAAGCCTTTAAGGTCCATATTTCGGACAGGAAATATCGGATTTCAGACAGGCCACAGCCAAGCTATCAGACCGGCACCCAGAATAGATATCCCAAAGAGGCCCGCGACATACATGGCCAATGCCCGGCTGCCAATGGTGGCCACCATGATCCCCTTGAAGACGAGGTTCGCCACACCACCGGTCAGGATGATGCGCCAGCCCGTTCCGGCGTCGAGGTGGTTCCCGTTCACCAGATTCGCCGTGGAGAGCGTGATGGCGTCCATGTCCGTGAGGCCCGAGATGGCGGCCACGGTGAAGAGTCCGGCCTGGCCGAAGTTGTGTTGGGCTGCGGCCACTCCCAGCAGCACCAGAGCGTATAGGAGGCCGAACATGACCGCGCCCTTCATCTCGGAAGGAGGTTCATTTTGAGGGGGTTTCTCCATTTGCTTTCGCGCCAGGAGCCAGCACGCCACACTCACCACGGCCATCCAGACCATGACCGCCAAAAAAGGGTAAACCATGGTCTGCCCCGCCTTCGGGGCCACGGCGAGGATTTCCACAACGACGCGACCGAAGACCACGGTGGAGGCAATCATGATGACCAGCCCCAGCAGTGGGGGACTGGCCTTCGCATCCTTGCTCTGCCGGGAGAGGCTCGCGGTGGTGGCGGTGCTGGAAATGAGCCCTCCCAGCAGGCCGGAGACGAGCAGGCCGCGGTTGGGCCCAATGACCTTCCCCACCAGGTAGGCGGCAAGGCTGAGACCCACGATGAGCACCACCATGAGCCAGATTTTGAAGGGGTTAAGGACGCCGTAGTACCCGTAGTCCTGATTCGGCAGCACCGGCAAAATGACCAACCCGATGAGCACCAGACGGGCGATGGCCTTCAGATCTGCCTCTCCAATGCGGCGCACAATACCGTGCATCGTGTTCTTGCTCTGGAGAAGTACCATCACCACCCCAGCGATGACGGTGGCAGCGATGGCGTGACCCAGCATGGGCAGCATCCCGGTGAGGAACATCACCAGCATGGCGAACTCCGTGGTCAGTCCCATGTCGCCTCTGCCGTTCTTGAGGGTGGGGATATTCCCGATGAGAATCAGCATGGTCAGGCACAGGAGGGCGGCTGCGATGACCCAGCCACCATAGGTCCCCGCTACCAGCGCGGCCAGGGCACCGGAAAGCGTGATCAGGGCGAAGGTGCGGATGCCGGCGACCTGATCCTTCACCCACTCACGCTCCAGACCCACCAGGAGACCCAGGCCGAGGGCCGTGCCCAGCGCGCCGAAGATCTCGGAGGCGGTCAGGTCGGGCGGGGAGGTCATACTTTTGGGAAGAATAGAGAATTCGGGCGGCAGGTGGCAATCTTTCGTTCAGGTCTTGCGCCACCCCCCCGTTTCGCGTAACTCAGGCGTCCCCACATGAAAGCCCTCCTCGCCCTGGAAGATGGACGTTACTTTGAAGGTGTCGCCTTTGGCGCGACCGCCACGCACACCGGTGAGATCTGCTTCAATACTTCGATGACTGGCTATCAGGAGGTGCTCACGGACCCCTCCTACCGCGGCCAGATTGTGGCGATGACTTACCCGCTCATCGGGAACTATGGGATCAACCCGCTGGATCTCGAGAGCAGTGCTCCGCATGTGCGCGGATTCGTGGTGGAGGAGCTCTGTGACGTGCCCAGCAACTGGCGCAGCACCCAGTCACTCGATAGCTGGCTCAAGGAATGGGACATTCCGGGCATCCAGGGCATCGATACCCGCGCCCTGACCAAGCACCTGCGCACCCGTGGCGCCATGCGTGCAGTCATTACCAGCCAGGCCGCCAGTGTGGATGAGGCGGTGGAACTCGCCAAGGCCAGCGCACCGATGGCGGGCAGCGATTTCGTAAAGGAAGTGACCACGGTTGACCCCTACCTCTGGGATGATGCATCCAGCCGTCGCTGGGACATTCCGAATCCCAGCCAGGGCACCAGCGGCTCGGCGGAAGGTGTCTTCCACGAACTCTCCGAGGCGAAGCACCGCATCGTGGCCTACGATTTCGGCATCAAGCGGAACATCTTGCGCCGCCTGCGGCAGGAGGGCTTTGCCGTGGAGGTGGTGCCCAGCACGACCAGTGCGGAGGAAGTGCTCAAGCGCAAGCCGGATGGTGTCTTCCTCAGCAATGGTCCCGGAGATCCTGCCGCACTCGGGTACATCCACGAGCAGGTGCGCAAGCTCACTCCGCACCAGCCCATTTTCGCCATCTGCCTTGGTCACCAGCTCCTGGGTCACGCTTTTGGTGGAAAGACGTTCAAGCTCAAGTTCGGCCATCGCGGTGGCAACCAGCCCGTGAAGGATTTGCGCAGCGGCAAGGTGTCCATCACCAGCCAGAACCATGGATTCGCCGTGGATGCGGACACGCTGCCCTCCAATGTGGAAGTGACGCACATCAATCTGAATGACAACACGGTCGAGGGCCTGCGCCACAAGGAGTGGCCCGTCTTCAGCGTGCAGTATCATCCTGAGGCTGCCCCGGGAC
>JAEYUU010000232.1 GCA_023429545.1 Verrucomicrobiota bacterium | reverse complement strand
TTCGGGCACCATCGGCATGTTGTTCGCGGGCCTCGCGGGATTGTTCCTGGGCAGCACGGAGAAGGGCAGGCGTCAGCACGCGTTGGTGCGCTACTTCGCCGGGCGCATCTCCACGGAGAAGTTCAATGAAATCGTGCAGCTCAAGAAGCCGGTGGAACTCAGTGGTAAGAAGGACCTCACGGTGCTGACCTGCCGTGTGCTGAACTATCCCGAGCTCTCCAGCCAGATGGAGCCGCATGATCTGGAGCAGATGGGTTCACTCTTCCTGCGCGCCGCCGCGGAGTTTCTCGTGAGCAAGGGTGCCTACCTTGACTCCTGCAATGCCGAAGGCGTGCGCGTCTACTTTGGCATGCTCGAAGGGGACGAGACCCATGCGGTGAACGGCTGCAAGGCCGCGCTTGAGCTCCGCCAGCGCCTCATCAATCTGGAGCAGGAAATCCAGAACCGCTGGCATCGCAAACCCTTCTTCGGCGTGTCGCTCGCCACGGGACCCATGACCACGGGCCTCTTTGGCTTCAGCGAGTTCCAGTTCTACAGCGGCGTGGGTGAGTCGCTCGACTTCAGCCGCCGGCTCTGTGCCATTAACCTTGTGTACGGCAGCCATGTGCTGATCAACTCACGCACCTACAGCCTGACCAAGGAGCACATGGAGGCGCGTCCGATGGAAATGGTCTATGCCCCTCGCATGCACCAGATTTCCGAAGTCTATGAACTCCTCGCCGCCAAGGGCTCGCTCAGCGATGAGGAACTGAAGGCGCGTGATGCCTTCTGGCAGGGTGTGGTGAGCCTGCGCAAGGGATCCTATCCCGAGGCCGTGGCCCAGCTCAAGAAGGCGAAGATCGAGGGCCGTGAAGACGCCCCCCTCAACTACTTCCTCGAGCGCGCCGAAGCCGGACTGAAGGATGACAAAGCTTCCTCAGCTTCGTCTTCCGGCTCCGAAACGACTTCCTCCCGCGCCAGCACCCGCCACGTGCGCATGCTGACGGCGAACTGATGCAAAGAGCAGCGTTTCTAGGTCCTTTCATCCCGGGCTTCGGGTGAAAGCTCCGCGGCGATGCGATTGCGCAGTTCGTCGTAGTCTCCCAGCTCGGTCGCCTTGGAGAGCCACTGAGCAGCCTTTGCGGGATCGCCCTGGCGGTCCCATGCTTTGGCCAGGAAGATGGAGGAGACGGTTCGGTCGGTGTCATCATTTCCTGATGTCGTGAGCGGAGTGAGCACCTCAATGGCTTCGGCATAGGCCCCAGTCTGGACCAGGGCACCTCCTAAGGTGCCGTGGATGGTAGTGGCGTTGGGAGCCAACCTTCGGGCCTCATGGATCCAGACGAGAACTTTGTCCCACGGAACCGCATGTCCAAGCATGACAGGGATGCATGCCATGTGATCCAGGACACGGGCACGTTCTCCCCCCGTGAAACCTGGAAGCGCGAGCAACTTTTCGTAGTGCTCAAGCGCGGTGTCATATGCCTGCTTGTCCATTTCGAGGTCACCTTGTACCAGGAACATTTGCTCCTCGCGCGAGGCCCGGAGGAGCCAGCACGACGTGTACTGGAATTCTGGATCGTATCGAAGCATGGAAATGCGGTAGATGTCGAAGAATCTGAAAGTGCGGCACCAGGACTTCGGATATTTTCCGGAAACGTACTCGAAAAATAATGTGCCGACGGAAGGCGCGGAGAGCCCATCAATGGACACCTTCACGGGGAGGAAGTGGATCAGCATATCAAAGACTCTGAGTGCGATCATGTACCCCAACAGGCCCGATTCAGAGGCGACATGGTGATACCCAGCGACCTCTTCAATGTGCGGCCAAGTCCGAATCAGAGCCCATAGCATCGCAGAATCTGCTGCGAGGACCGCAAGGGTCAGCACAGTGCCACGCCAAGCTAACCCAGCATGCGTGCTCGGACGGTGGTGAACATAGCCACCGAAGGGAATGGGGCTCAGCTGCCACGGAATGCCGCGAATTGAAAATCTCCAATACCAGTCGCCGACGCCCACATTCACCTTCTGAACGTAAGAACTGATGAGTTTACACGCCGCGACGTGAGTGGTGATATGTACGAGGACACTGAGATACAGCCAGCCGTAGCAACAAAGAAAGAGGATGAGGAATTGTTGCATCAAGGGAGGTCGATCATTTTCGTAAGGCGTCTGGCGAATATCTGCCAGTGCAGTCTCCTGTCTCGTGAACGTTTCTTGATGTTGATGCTCGCCGCTGCCGATGTGAGAAAGGCAGCCCAGCTTGACTGTTGGCCCTCGACCGTTGACCCTTGACCCCCTCTCATGCCCCTCGACTACCCCGCGCCCATCCGCGAACTCATCCTGCAGATGAAGTCGCTGCCGGGCATTGGGGCGCGGAGTGCGGAGCGCATGGCGCTGTGGCTGCTGGGTCGCGGCAGTGCGAGGGTGGGGGAGTTGGAGGCCGCCCTGGCCGGCCTGCGTGAGCGTGTGGCCATGTGTCCCGAGTGCGGCTTTTTCATGGAGAAGGATGGGACCTGTCCGCTCTGCCAACACGGTGCGCGGCGGGAACCACGAAAGCTCTGCGTCGTGGAACAGGCGGCGGATGTGCTGCGGCTGGAGCGCAGCGGCGCCTACTCCGGCCTGTATCATGTGCTCGGCGGCAAGCTCTCGCCTCTGGACAACATTGGCCCGTCTGACCTGCGCATCGGGGAACTGTTGCACCGTGTGCGCGAACAACATCCGGAGGAGGTGATTCTGGCGCTGGGCGCGGATGTGGAAGGCGAGGCCACGGCCGGATATGTTGCCGATGTCCTGCGCGAGACTGGGGTGCATGTCACCCGGTTGGCTCAAGGCATGCCTGCGGGCGGTGGCCTGGAGCATGCGGATGAAATGACGCTGCATCACGCGCTGAGTGGACGCAGGAAGATGTGAATGATCCGGCGTTGCGCATAACGCGTGGTCTGTCGCATCCCGTCATTTGACGAACGGCGCGCCTGCGTTCATGAAACGGGCAAACCTATGCCTGTACCGGACTCACAGCCGAAATTCCGTCGCACCCTGAGCAGCATGATCTTCCTCAGCCGCTGGCTGCAGGCGCCGCTGTACTTTGGCCTCATCGTCGCCCAGGGCGCCTATGTCTGGCACTTCATGGTGGAGCTCTACCACCTGCTGCATGAGGTCCCCGGCATCACGGAGGAGAAGATCATGCTCAGCGTGCTGGGCCTCATTGACGTGGTGATGATCGCGAACCTGCTTATCATGGTGATCATCGGGGGCTATGAGACTTTCGTTTCGCGACTCGATTTGAAGGGGCATCCCGACCAGCCCGAGTGGCTCTCCCATGTAAACGCGGGCATCCTGAAGGTGAAGCTCGCGATGGCGCTCATCGGGATTTCATCCATCCACCTGCTCAAGAGCTTCATCAACGTCGGAGCTTTGACTGATGACAACAGCATCGCCATGTCGAATCACGTGCTGCTGTGGCAGGTGGTGATTCACGCCATCTTCCTCCTTTCGGCCCTGGCGCTCGCGTGGATCGACCGGCTCACGTATCAGGGGGTGGCAGGACACGGAGCCACGGTGAAAGAGTAGTGCAGTGGTCTGATTTCTAGACCTCGGGGGATGAACTCACCGGAGGCAGCTCACAGCGTCTCGTACAGCGCGCTGATCTTCGAGAGGTCATAGCCCTCGGGCTCGGCCTCCATGAGGAACTTCAGATCGGCCCGGGCGCCGTCCCGGTCGCCAATGCGGGCCCGGATGAGCGCGCGCTGCAGACGATCACCGTGCGATTCGGGCTCGACAGTCAGGATCAGATCCAGATAGGGCGCTGCCTGTTCGGGCTTCTTGGAGAAGGTCGTGAGATTATGCAGCAGGCGCAGAATCATGGCCCTGGGTGTCGCGGGCTCACAATGTTCTTCCAGCACTTGGGTGCCTGTGGCTTCTTCAATGAGCTGTTCCGCCTCCAGGGAATTGAGCAGCTTGCCACCGTCGAAGAGGTCCACGAAGACCTGCCGCTTCAATACTTTACTGGTGCTGGCATCAGCATTGGAACCCCCGTCCGCCTTCTTGGCAGTCTCCTTGCCAGCAGGTTCTTTTTTCTCAGGTTCCGGCATGCTCTCATCGTACGCCACCATGAAACGCCCAGGCAGGGAGACGCCATGGATGTCCTGCAGGCCGAGACGGCGCGCGAGTTCGAGATACACGATGGAGAGGGTGAGCGGGATGCCTTCGCGGTCATCGAGCACCTCGTTCATGTAGCTGTTGGAGGGATCGTCGATGGCGTCGCTGCGCGTGCCGTGGAAACCATTTTCCTTGAAGAGATAGTCCACCAGCCGGTTCGCAGCCTTGGAGGTGGACTTGGACTTGATGGCCGGATCCCCTTTTAGTTCTTCCACCATGCGGTCCACGCCGCGCAGGTAGGGTTCAATCTCCACATCGGGATTGTCATGACGTGCCACCAGGAGTGCGGCCTTGAGCAGTTCCGTTTGATCACCTGGACGGCGCAGCAGCGAGGAGATCTCCTGGCCGATGGACTGGCGGTGCATTTCGTTCTGCAATTCCCGCAGACTTGCGGCCTGGGCTTCCAGCGTCTTGGCGCGGGTCTCCAGCAGGCGCCGGGCAGCCACGGGCTCCGTCAGGAGTTTTTTCATGGTGTTGTCACGCTGGACCGAGTTGCCGAGGAATTGATCCAGCTCTGACTCCAGTTCCTTCGCGAGTTGCGCGGGCAGTGCTTTCTGGGGCGCCGTTTCGCCGAGGTGAAAGCGCTTGAACTGCGCTCCCGGCACGCGGAATTTGCAGAGCCCCACCGAGCCGCCGCGCAGGACTGCGTCCTCCATTTCGGTGACCAGTGTGTCATTCACGTAGCACTGGATCTTCGTTTCATCCACGCGCACACGCAGGCGGTTCCAGGTGCCCGGCTGGTAGGCAGGGGAGGCCACTTCCGCGAGCACGGTCCAGGAAAAGACATCGGGACCATTGAACCGCGTGAGCCGCATCTTCCCCGCGCTGGGATAGAAGCCGTAGTGCTGGTCCTTGCCATCAGAGCAAAAGGCGAGACCCGCGGCGCCGGATTCATCATCCAGCTTCACCATCACGCTGACCTCAAAGGGAAGGCCGGGTGTTTCCTCATGGTTCAGGCACAAGGTGCGCATGCCCAGACCCTGGCCTTGCTCGCTGGCATGAATCACGCCGGCGTGCTGCGTCCAGCGCCCGTTGAAGAGCGGTTCCCAAGCACGCGGATCGAGCCGTCCAATGGTCAGCCAGCGGGCCATGGGCACGGGATTGGGTTTTTCTAGCAGGGGACGAAGCGCATTGATGGGGCGGGCAAATCCGAGGTTGTTCGTGACCGCACTCTTCAATGTGAGGACGCCCTGCACGCGAC
>JAEYUU010000217.1 GCA_023429545.1 Verrucomicrobiota bacterium | reverse complement strand
AGGTAAGACAGTCCGCCGGAAAGGCCAGAGAGCGGGGCGCGAATGACAATGCCTTCCGGCCCACCGCGTGCCGGCTACCGCTGGTCGAGGTACTGCTCGATGCGCTGGGCCTTGCGCAGGAGAAAGGGCGTGTGCTTCTCCGCGATTTCGGTGAACTTTTTCAGCGCCTTCATGGTGGTGATGAACTCCTCCGCGAACTTTTCGTGCTCCTGGTCCTGCCAGGTGCTGCCCAGTGCAGTGAAGCGGGCGTGGAGCGCGCCGGCCTTCACCTGCACGTCGTCATTGAAGCGCTTGAGCTCCTTGGCGAAGCGGCGCACTTCCTCCGGATCCATGATTGCCTGGGCCATATGCGTGAGTGGTTCGAGGTGAAGAACGAAGTTCGGTAAAGAAAGATACGAACAGCAACCCCGCCGGGGAGGCTGGGGTTGCGCACAGGGGAATACTTTTCGATCCAAACGCGACAGGGCGCGAATGTCACGAAGTTTTGTCTGCGGGGTGGGTCGATTTCGGAGCCGACACCTACAGCGTCCACGCCACCGCGAGCTGCTGCTCGCGGCCGTTGCGGTCCTTGTATTTCACGTGGCCGTGCTGGGCGCCGTATTCGTGCACGCACTTCGTGACTTTCACGTCGTAGGCGCAGTATTCGGCGATCTCTGCCAGTTTGCCCTGCTGCCACCAGCGGATGGCCTGGAGGCCTTCCGCCGTCTTGCCGACGCCGAGGGTGGCCACGGCAACATCCTCCAGCTTGGGACGGTGTCCGAGCTGTTTCTCGAGGTCCACCATGAGGTCGAGGCTGCGTAACTCCATGGAAAGATCAAAGGCATAATATCCACCCAGCACGCCGTAGTCGAAGCTCACGTGATTGAACCCAATCACGAGGCTCGCGGAACGGAGCTCGGAGATGAGCTGCTGCACGGTCTGCTCGGTGTAGATGTTGTAGGCGGCCTGGCCGGCGTTGTAGGTCACGCCGATGGACATGCCCATCTGGTGCTTGTTGGACCAGCCGCCCACGTCATTCGCAGTGCGCTGGGTTTCGAGGTCGAAGTAAACGATGCTACCGGCCATGGGTCATCTCATGAAGCACAGCAGGCTCACTTGGACAAGTAGTTGCGCCGGACCGCCTCAAACTCCGCCCAATTCTGGACCAGCAGGAGGACAAAAGTCATGATCACGCCGAGCACGATGCCCACGAGGAGCATATAGCGCCAGCCTTCCGGCTCCCCGTGCTCCACGCGGGTCTCCGCCGCCTCATCCCATGGGGCAACGCGCGCCTGCGGCAGCCGGAATTTCCACCAGAGCATGAGGAACAAGGAGACAAAGGGAAGTCCCAGCGCGAGCCCCTTGATATAGACCAGGAAACTGCGATGCGCCGCCTGCCGGAAGGTGGGCAGCCCACCCGGAAGGGTACGGACCTGCATGCGCAGGAGAGACTTCCCTGGGGTGGTGCCGTAGCGGGAGAGCATCCAAGCCTCCACGGGGACATACAACAGCAGGATCAGAGGCTCCAGTGGGATGGGGAAACGTGTGGTCTGGCCCAACCACTGCACCCAGGCCTCTGGGAACACCACGCCCAGAACCAGGGTGGCGGCACAGAAGAACCAAATCAGGTCCACCATGCGCGCCCAGAAGCGCAGCCAGGGCTGGGGCCGGTCCAGTTCGGTGCGGGCCAGTTCTTTGGCAGACTCCGCCTTGGCCAGCACTTCAGGCGAAGGCGGCCAGTAGCTGGAGAAGTCCTCCAGCTCACGGAGCGGCTGCCAGCCCTCCAGTCCCATGCGCCAGACCATCTCGTTCCCCCGGAGGCGGCCCTCCCGGATGCCCTGGATGATGAAGAACTGGCTGTGTGGGCCAGTCTGCTTCTCCGCGATGTTGAGATGGTATTCAGACATCGCGAGTCAGGCGAACGGGCTGGCGGGTTGCAGCCGCCACCTTCAAGAATGGCAGGCTGCCGCCCTCAATGGTGAGCGCAAAGCGCGCTCACAGACGGTAAACGATACGCGCCTTGTCCGGATCGTAGGGGGACATCTCCAGCTTTACCTCGTCACCAATGACGAGGCGGATGAAGCGCTTGCGCATCTTCCCGGAAATGTGGGCGAGCACCGTGTGCCCATTGCGCAGCGTCACGCGGAACATGGTGCCCGCAAGCACGGCGGCGACGGTGCCTTCAACCTCGACGGCATCCTCGGGATTGGCAGGCTCCACCGGACCCCCACGCATGGGGCCGCCACGGCCACCCATGGGACCACCACGGCCGCGACCACGACCACCGCCCCCACGGCCCCGACCGCCCCCTGGACGGTTCGGCTGCCTCGTGGCATGGAAGACACCAAAGACATCTCCCGAAGGAGATGAGAGATCAGAATTGAGAAGAGTGGGACGGAACGGAGAAGACATGCAGACAGTGAGCAAAAATGCCGCGCGGGCACAGAAACTGCAACGTGCCGCACCCACGGACACTGACAAGGAGTTTTTCGTCCGAGATGGGATCTAGATCCGCGGCGGCAGGAAGCTGGAATGCGGCCTACTGGTAGCTTTTCAGCAGTTCCGCGGCCTTGTCCGGCTGGACGGCCTCGTGGAAGTCATCCTCCACCATGCACACCGGACCGAAGCCGCAACTGGCGAGGCATTCCGCGAACTCGATGCTGTATTTCCCGTCCGGACTGACCGCGATGGGGTGATGGTGATCCGTGTGGGAGCGGTCGATGTTCGCCGTCTTGCACAGGGACTCCATGAGCTCATAGCTGCCCGCCATCGCACAGGAGAGCGTGCGGCAGACGCGGATGTGGAACTTGCCCGGAGCGGTCTGGCGGAAGCCAGGGTAGAAGGTGACGACCTCCAGCACCTGGATGGGCTCCAGTCCCAGCTTCGCCGCAACCCACGTGACCGCCTCCTCACTGATGTAGCGGAAGTGATGCTGGATGAGGTGCAGCAGCGGCAGCACGGCACTGCGCTTCGAGACGGGGTAATGCGTGATTACCTCGTCCATTTTCGCTTCGAGCTCTGCGGGGACTGCCAGTGCCATGATCAAAATTCTGGATGCTGCTACCGATCACACTCGCCCATGACGAAGTCGAAGCTGCCGAGGATGGCAGGGACGTCGCTGAGCATGTGGCCGGGAAGGAGCTTGGGCAGGATGCTCAGGTTGATGAAGGAGGGGCTGCGAATCTTCAGGCGGTAGGGCACGCCGCCGCCCTTGCTGCAAATGTAAAAGCCGAGCTCGCCCTTGGGATTCTCCGCGCCGAAGTACACTTCGCCGGGAGGCGCATCGATGCCCTGGGTGGCGACGATGAAATGGTGGATGAGCTCCTCCATCTTCATGAGCACGCCTTCCTTCTTGGGCAGCATGTTCTTCGGGTCGCCCACGTTGATGGGGCCGCCGGGCAGGTCTGCGAGCACCTGGTTCAGGATGCGGACGCTCTGGCGCATCTCCTCCATGCGGACGAGATAGCGGTCATAGCTGTCTCCCGTGGTGCCGATGGGGATGTCGAACTCGTATTTCTGGTAATCGAGATACGGGTTGGCCTTGCGGATGTCGAAATCCACGCCGCTGCCGCGTGCGTTCGGGCCGGTGATGCCCCAGGCGATGGCTTCCTCCTTGGAGATGACACCGAGCCCCTGGGTTCGGCCCAGGAAGATGCTGTTCTTCGAGAGCAGGGCGTCCAGCTCATCGATGACGGGAAGGATTTCCTTGAGGAATTTTTTCAGGCCGGTGATGAAGGCTTCATTCATGTCGCGGGTCTGGCCGCCGACACGGGTGTAGCTGGTGGTGAAGCGTGCTCCGGTGAGCTGCTCGCTGAGATTGTAGAGCTTCTCGCGCTCCGTGAAGGTGTACAGGAATGCCGACATGGCGCCCACGTCCATGGCAAACACGCCCACGCCGAGCAGGTGGGAGGAGATGCGCGCCATCTCGCAGCAGATCACGCGGATGGCCTTGCCGCGCTCGGGCAATTCCCAACCCATGAGCTTCTCCACGGTCATGGCGTAGGCCACGTTGTTCGCGAGGGGGGCCAGGTAGTCCAGCCGGTCCGTGTAGGGCACGAACTGGTTGTAGTGCATGTTTTCGGCGATCTTCTCATCCCCACGGTGCAGGTACCCGACATCCGGGTCCGCCTTGGTGATGATCTCGCCGTCCAGCTCCAGCACCAGGCGGAGCACGCCGTGGGTGGCCGGGTGAGAGGGGCCCATGTTCAGCACCAGCTTCTCGCCAATCATGTCCGACACGGCCTCTTCATGCAGCGCGGATTTCGCGGCGGCATCGGGAGCTTCGAGTTCGCGGACGGTGGTGGCCATGTGGGAGGCAGGAGAGGGGCTGAAAGGGAAGGTGCCCGCGGGAGGGCGTGCGGCAAGATCAATTTGTGAAAAATTTCACAAGCGCGAATGATGGAGCGTCAGCGGAGACTGAGGGAATGGCCGGACGAGCCGTATCTTCCGCGTGAACCATGGAATCGTGCTTGACGGAACCCCTGCGTATTCGATTGAACAGGGAATGTCGTCCCGCCGAACTGCCGCCCGCAAAAAACCAATGTCCGATGCTGCGGACCCGGTGCTGCGGCCGGAGTGGATGGTGAAGCCCGCCCCCATCGTCGCCAGTGTAGGCCCCACGGATGCGCCCCGGCTCATCCATGAGGATACCCAGCACGGCGCGTGGCTCTACCAGGGCGATTGCCTCGCGCTGCTGGAGGCCGCGGTGGACTTGCACCCGCATGGTGTGTTCGACACCATCTTTGCCGACCCGCCGTACTTCCTCTCCAACGGTGGCATGACCTGCAAGAACGGCCGTATGGTGAAGGTGGACAAGGGGGACTGGGACAAGTCCCGCGGTGCGGAGCTGAACCACGAGTTCAACCTCGCCTGGCTGGAGTGGTGCCAGAAGGCCCTGAAGCCGGATGGCACCATCTGGGTGAGCGGCACGCACCACGTCATCTTTTCCGTGGGCTACGCCATGCAGCAGCTCGGGTTCAAGATTCTCAACGACATCACCTGGGAGAAACCCAATCCCCCGCCGAACCTCTCCTGCCGCTACTTCACCCACGCCACGGAGACCGTGCTCTGGGCCGCCAAGTCCGCGAAGAGCAAGCACATCTTCAACTACGCCGCCATGAAAGCCGTGACGGGCAAGCAGATGAAGTCGGTGTGGGAATTCACCGCGCCGGGCAAGGACGAGAAGCAGCACGGCAAACACCCCACGCAGAAACCGCTCTCGCTGGTGGAGCGCTGCATCCGCTCCTCCACCAAGGAAGGCGCGCTGGTCTATGACCCCTTCATGGGCAGCGGCACCACCGGTGTGGCCGCGTTGCGTACCGGTCGACGCTTCGTTGGCACGGAGATGGAACGCGACCATGCCACGCTGGCGGTCAAACGT